>CAINDZ010000392.1 GCA_903847545.1 uncultured bacterium
CGTTCGGCGTGATCGGCCTGGAGACCGCGCTGGCCGTCGGGATCACGTATCTTGTGCGGACCGGGCTGCTGGACCTGGGCCGGCTGGTGGCGTGCCTCAGCGAGCGGCCCGCGCGGGCGCTGAACCTGCCGGTGGGGCGGCTCGACGAGGGGGCGGAGGCCGACTTCGTGCTGATCGACCCCGAGCGGCCGTGGACCGTCGAGGCGCGCGCGTTCCGGTCGCGCAGCGCCAACTCGCCGTTCCTGGGCGAAACGCTCACCGGGCGCGCCGTCGCGACGTTCCTACGCGGGCGCCTGACCTGGCGCGACGCCGACGGGGCGGCCGCGAGCTAGCCGCCGGGTGCGGGATTTGCAATAATGAATGCCACGTGGTGGCCGCCCCGGTCACCGGGTGCCGGCAGCGGGCCGGCCACGGATCCGGTTGAATCGGGACAACGGCCCGCGGGCCAGGGGTTTGCGTGATCGAGCAGGACACATCCACGGCGGGGGTGGGACCGGGGCAGGGTCGGTGCGCGGCAGCGGGCCGTCACCGGTCGGCGACGCAGTGTCCACGTCCGGGGAATCCCGCGCGGCGGCACGTGTCCGCGCACGCCGCCGCGATCCGGTGGGCGGCGGCGGTGGCGCTCCTGTGCGTGCTCGGCGGCTGCGCGAAGTACAACACGTACTTCAACGCCAAGCGGGCGTTCAACAACGCCGAGCGCGTGCGCGACGACGCCCTGCGCAAGAACCAGGACCCGCCCAAGCCCGTCGGGCAGCAGAAGACCGACTACGAGATGGCCATCGCCAAGGCGCAGAAGCTCCTGGACGACTACCCGGGCCACAAGCTGTCGGACGACGCCCTGTTCCTGCGCGCGAAGTCGTATTTCCGGCTCGAGTCGTACCGCATGTCCATCCAGCAGTTCGACCTGCTGTTCCAGAATTTCCCGGCCACCGAGTACCTCGAGGAGTCGCTGTACCTGCAGGCCCTCAACTACCTGTTGCTCGGGGCCCTCGATCGCAGCCAGGAGTACCTCGGGCAGCTCGAGCGGGCCTTCCCCAACAGCCGCTACCAGGCCGAGGTCTCGCGCGTCTCGGGCGACAACTTCGTGGTGATGGAGGACTGGGAATCGGCCGCCGCGGCCTACCGCCAGTATCTCGAGCTGGGTGACAAGGCGAAGGACCGCGACCGCGTCTCGTTGAAGCTGGCGGAGTGCCTGTGGGAACTGGGTCACTGGGACGAGGTCGAGGCCACGCTGGCGGGGATGCTCGCCAAGGCGCCGCCGGGCGAGGTGCGGTTCCGCGCAGAGTTGCTGCGCGGGCGCGCGCTGACCCGGTCGGGCGCGCTGGAAAAGGCCGGGGAACAACTGGGGTCGCTGCACCAGCCGGCCGCCTTCCACAAGGCGGAGGGCGACCTGGCCCTGGCCGAGGCCGAGCTCCTGGTGGCGCGCGACAAGGGTGACGATGCCGTGGCGCTGCTGGAGGGCATGCCGACGGAATGGCAGACACCGAAGGTGAAGGCGCTGGCGGCCGACATGCTGGGCTACCGCCTGCTCGAGCAGCACGACTACGAGAAGGCGCACGGGCAGTTCAAGGCTGCGCTGGCCATGCTCAAGGACCTCGAGGATCCCGAGCGGACCAAGCTGTTGAGCGACCAGCTGCGCGACTACCTGGCGGCCGAGCTGGCCCTGGCGGACGCCAAGGGCGAGCGCGTGCCGCGGCTGAAGCTGCTAGAGGCCAACGCGATGCTGTTCGGGTTCGACCGGCCCGCGATGGCGGCGGCGCTGTACCGCGAGGCGGCCGCCGACTCGACGGCCGACTCGCTGCTTGCCGCCAGCGCGCTGTACGGACTGTGGGTCACGTACGGAACGCGTCTCGACAATCCGGACTCGGCCGCGCTCGCCGCCACCGACCTTCGGGCGCGGTTCCCGCGCTCGGCGCAGGCGCGCGAGGTGACGGGAGAGGGCCGCGGCGACCTGTTCGCCTACCTGTCCGGGCAGCGCGCGGAGCAGCAGCGCCACAACTACGCGAAGCTCACCGCCGAGGAAAAGGCGGAGCTCGAGAAGGTCGTCGAGGTGGCCGTGGCCACCGGCGGTCCCGCGGGCGAGGCGCGCGCCGCGGTGCGGCGTCGCATGGTGTACCTCTCGCGCCGGGCCAACCTCCAGTACCCGCCGCCGGAAGTCGTCATCCCGCTCGGCGGGCGCCCGGGCGTCGCTTCGTCGCCGGCCGGCGGGCCGCCGCGGTCGGGGGTGGCGCCGGGGGCGGCCGCGCAGGCGATGGGATTGTCGCCGGACCCGGCACCGACCGGCGAGCCCGTGCCGGGGACGCAGCCCGGGACGACCGCCGGTCCGCAGGGACCACCGACCCCCGTGCCGACGCCCGCCTCGCCCGAGGCGAAGCCGGCCGTGCCCGAGGAAAAGCCCAAGCCGAAGAAGGAGCGCGACCCGAACTGGGACCGGCTGCGCACGCCCTTCCCCGGGGCGCGCCCGTGAGCGGGCGTCCGGCGGCGATGGCCGTCATCGGCGTGGTGGCGGCCAACCGGCTCGTGTCGTCGTCGTTCCACCGTCTCGACATCGATCTCGGTCGCCCGTTCACCTTCCGACCGGGCCAGTTCGTGATGGTCAACGGGGCGGGCCCGCGGGCACTCACCTTCAGCCGCCCCTTCTCGATCCTGGCCGCCGAGGGTTCGGTCCTGTCGCTGCTCTATCGCGTGGTCGGGCGGGGCACCGCGGAACTGGCGGCGATGGCGCCGGGCGACGCCGTGTCGGTGCTGGGCCCCCTGGGCGAGCCGTTCCCGGAGCCGATGGCAGCGCAGGTGACGATCCTGCTGGGCGGCGGCGTCGGCCTGCCGCCGGTCCACGCGTGGTGGCGGCGCTGGGGGCGCCCGGGCGACGTGGCGTGCTTCGGCGCCCGCAGCGGCGCTGAAGTGCCCTGGGACCTGCTGGGCGACGCGTGGCGCGTCTCGGTGGACGACCCTGACGGGCTGGCCCCGGGACGCCGGGCGGAGGTCGGCGTGGTCACCACGCTCGTTCCCGAGGCCGGCGAGCTGCCCGCCACGTCGCCGGTCGTCGTGCTGGCCTGCGGCCCGCTGCCGCTGCTGCGTGCGGCGGCCGCCCTGGCGCGCGCGCGCGGGTGGCGGTGCCTGGTCTCGCTGGAGGAACACATGGGCTGCGGCTACGGCGTGTGCAAGGGATGCGTCGTGCGCGTGGCGGACGGCGCCGGTGAGCGCAACGCGACCTGCTGCCACGATGGGCCGGTCTTCGACGCCGCGGACGTGTGCCTCCTGGCGCCTCGCGAAGGCGGGTCGGCATGAAGCGGCCGGGCTGGTGGAGCCTCGACATGGGCGCGCCTTTCCGGCTGGGCCCGCGCGTGCTGCCGGGACGCGTCTGGACGGCCTCCGGCTGCTTCGGCTACGGACTGGCTGCGCACGACTTCGTGGCCGCCGACGGCTCCGGCCCGTACGCGGGCCTGGGCGCCGTCGTCACCAAGACCGTCACGCCGCAACCCCGGACGGGCAACCCGATGCCGCGGCTGGTCGAGACGGCGTGCGGCGCGCTCAACAGCATCGGCCTGGAGAACGTCGGCTTCGAGGCGTTCCTCGCCACCGTGCTGCCCGAGCTGGAGGCGCGCGGCGTGCCGACCATCGTCAGCCTGGCGGCGACCCGGCCCGACGATTTCGGGCCCATGGCGCGCCGCCTGCACGAGGCGGCGTCCGGCTTCGCGCACTGGCATGGCGTCGAGCTCAACCTGAGCTGCCCGAACGTGGCCGAGGGCGGGCATGACTTCGGCAGCTCGCCCGACACGGTGGCGCGGTGCGTGGCCGCCGCGCGCGCCTGCCTGCCCGACCGCGCCCTGCTGGCCAAGCTGACGCCGAACACCGCGGACATCGCCGCGCTCGCGGCGGCCGCCCGCGACGCCGGGGTCGACGCCGTGGCGGCCATCAACACCGTGGTCGGCCTCGACGTGGACCTGGCGACGGGGCAGCCGCACCTGCCGCGCCGGTTCGGCGGCTATTCGGGCGCCGCCATCCAGCCGATCGCTCTGGCGAAGGTGGACCAGGTGGTGCGGGGCGCGGGTGTGCCCGTGGTCGGGGTGGGGGGCATCGCCTCGGTCGAGGATGCCGTCAAGTTCTTCGCGCTCGGGGCGGTCGCGGTGCAGGTGGGCACCGCGCAGATGCGGGATCCCTTCGCCGCGGCGCACGTCGCCGCGGCGATCGGTCAGTGGTCTTCCTCGTAGCCGTCGGGATCCTCGTCCTCGACCGGCCCGTCGTCGTCATCGTCGCCCAGCCCCGCCAGGTCCTCGAACCGGCGCAGGTCTTCCAGGTCCTCGAACTCGTCCAGGTCGGCGTCCAGGCCCGCTTCCTCGTCGTCCTCGTCCGCCATCTGGCCCAGGAGCGTCGCGTCCTCGTCCTTCTCCTCGGGCAGTCCGTCCGGGAAGTCGCCCTCCAGCAGGTCCGTGAACGTGTCGCTGTGGGAGAGGATCTGCTGGGCGAGGCCGTCACCGACGAGCGACGCCTCCTCCAGCGTGCCGGACACCGAGATGCGGCGCTTGCCGGCGCCGGTGCCGCCGAGGATCGCGATGCCCTCGGGACTGACGCGCGCCAGGGCGCCCACCGGCAGGTCCTGGTCCGGCAGCATGCGGCGGTGGAACGCCGTCTCGGCCGCCAGTTCCAGCGCCGAGTCTTCCGAGTGCAGCGGAGCCAGCAGCTCGCGCGCCTCGTCGTCGTCCGGTCGGGCCATCACGACCAGCGTGCCCTGGCCGGGGCCCGGCAGCACGAACTCGGGCGCGAAGATCTCGGCCACGATGCCCTGGATGCCCAGGTGCTCGGTCACCGACGAGGGCAGCACCAGCCCGTCGATCTCGCTGCGGCGCAGGTGGGTCTCCATGGCGCGGTCGACGCCGCCGCGCAGGATCTCGAAGCGCAGGTCCGGCCACAGCGACTGCAGCTGCGCACGCACGCGATGCGACAGTACGCCGATGCGGCGTCCGGCCTCCATCTCGTCCATGATGAAGCCGCCGCGGTTGAGGAACGCGTCGAACGGGGCGCCCCGGTCCGGGACGCAGGCGATGACGGCGTCGGTTTCGGGCAGCGCCAGCAGGTCGGAGGCCTCGAGCACGACAAGGCGCGTGCGCTTCTCGCGCAGGGCCGCGAGCAGGAACTTGATCTCCGCGCGACTGGCCGCGACGAACGTCTCCCGCGCGCGCTGGGCCTCGGCCTGCGGCGATTCCAGCAGGTCCAGGCGGCAGGCCAGGCGCGGCGAGCGCTGCTGCAGCCGGTCGATGATCGACTGCGCCTGGCCGCGGGCCAGGGGCGACGCCAGCGAGGCGAACGTCAGCGACGTCGACGGGGCTGCCTGGGGCTCACGCACCGGCGGCCTGCCCGCTGATGAACCCGTGGACAAGCTCGCCGATGCGGTGGGCCTCGGCGAACGGCAGCGCCGCGTGGATGGGCAGCGCCAGGATCTCGCGGCCGGCCCGCTCGGCGACCGGCAGGTCGCCGGCAGCGCGGCAGTACACCGCCAGCTCGTGGCGGTGCAGCGGGGGGTCGTAGTAGATGCCCACGTCGACGCCGGCGGCGTCCAGCACGCGGCGCAGCCCCTCGCGGTCGTGGCAGCGCACCCAGTACTGGTGGTACGTCATGCGCATCGCGCGGCCGCCGTCGTCCAGCTGCACGCGGCACTCGGCCGGGATGTGGCTGTCGTAGATGGCGGCGACCTGGTCGCGGTCGCGCTGCTCCTCGGCGAAGCGCGCCAGCCGCACGCGGATGACCATCGCCTGCACCTCGTCCAGGCGGCTGTTCCAGCCGGTGTACAGGTGCCCGTTGGCGCGCACCACCTGGTGGGCGCGCAGGCGCCGGATCAGGTCGGCATCGGCCTTGTCGCGGCAGCACACCGCGCCGCCGTCGCCGATGCCGGGCAGGTTCTTGGTCGGGTAGAAGCTGAGCGTCGCCATGCGCCCGCACGACGAGATCTGCCGGCCGCGGTACACGGTGCCGAAGGCCTGGGCGTTGTCCATCACGACTTCCAGGCCGCGGCGCGCGGCGATCTCGTTGATGGCGTCCATGTCGCACGGGGCGCCGAAGATGGGCACCGGCATGATGGCGCGGGTGCGCGGCGTGATCGCGTCCTCGATGCGCGCCGGGTCGATGTTCAGGTCGGTGGGCTTGATGTCCACGAACACCGGCACGGCGTCCAGGAGGATGATGGCCTCCATCGTCGCGTCGAAGGTGTAGGGCGTCGTGATGACCTCGTCGCCCGGCCGCACGCCGGCCATCGCCAGCGCGACGAACAGCGCCGACGAGCCGGAGGCGACACCCACGCAGTCGGCCACGCCGCAGGCGGCCGCCAGTTCCTCCTCGAGCAGGCGGACCTCGTCGGCCAGGATGTAGCGGCCGGACAGGAGGAGCTTCTCGAACTTGCCGACGATCTCGTCCTTGCACGGAAGCATGGGCGTGACCAGATCGTAGCGTCCGACGCGGCGCTGCGGAGCGTTCATGGGTTCCCGTCTCGTCTGGCCCGCCGGCGGGCCCAAGGGTGGAACGGGCGCCGGTCAGGCGCCCGTCGAGCGGTGGTTGGCCCGCCCGAAGCAGTCGTACTTGAAGCCGTGCTTCTCAAGCGTCGGCAGGTCGTACACGTTGCGGCAGTCCAGGAACACGCGGCCCTTCATGGTCGAGGCCAGGCGCTGCAGGTCCAGCTGCCGGTACTCGTTCCACTCCGTGACCAGGATGCACACGTCCGCGCCCTGGCAGGCCTCGTAGGCCGACTCGCAGTAGTGCAGGTCGGGATGGAAGAGCTTGAAGTTCTCCATCGCGGCCGGGTCGTGGGCCTGCAGGCGGCAACCGCGGGCCTGCAGCAGCTTGACCAGCTCGAGGCTGGCCGCCGAGCGGATGTCGTCGGTGTTGGGCTTGAAGGCCAGGCCCAGCAGCGCGATGGTGCGGCCCGACAGGTCGCCGGCCAGGGCCTCGGCCTTGGCCACGGCGCGGGCGGGAATGCCGGCGTTCACGGCGATGGCCGCGCGCACGATGGACATGTCGTCGCCAGCCTCGCCGGCGATGTGGACCAGGGCGTTGGTGTCCTTCGGCAGGCAGCTGCCGCCGAAGCCGAGGCCCGGGTGCAGGAACTTCGAGCCGATGCGCTTGTCCAGGCCCAGCCCCTTGGAGATGTCGAAGATGTCGGCGCCGACGCGCTCGGCCAGGCGTGCGACCTCGTTGATGTACGAGATCTTCACGGCCAGGAAGCTGTTGGCCGCGTACTTGATGAGCTCGGACGTCTCGATGCCCGTCTTGACCACCGGCGTGTCGAGCAGGTAGAGGGGGCGGTAGATGGCCCGCAGCAGTTCCTCGGCGCGCGGCGTGTCGACGCCGATCACGACGCGGTCCGGGCGCATGAAGTCCTCGATGCTCGACCCTTCGCGCAGGAACTCGGGGTTGCTGGCCATGTCGAAGCTGGCGCCCGGCTTGATGCGCGCGGCGATGACCTTGCGCAGGGCGCGGCTGGTGCCCACCGGCACCGTGCTCTTGGTGACGACGACCTTGTAGCCCTCGAGCAGGTCGCCGATCTGCTCGCCGACCTTCATCACGTACTGCAGGTCGGCCTCGCCGCTCTCGGACATCGGCGTCTGCACGGCGATGAAGATGACCTCGGCGTCGCGCATGCCCTCCTCGAGGCTGGTCGAGAAGAGCAGGCGGCCCTCGCGCACGTTCTTGAGCACGAGGCGGTCGAGTCCCGGCTCGTAGAACGGGATCTCGCCGCGCTCGAGCTTCTCGATGCGCTCGCGGTTGATGTCGACGCACACGACGGTGTTGCCGAAATCGGCCATGCACGCGCCGGAGACGAGGCCGACATAGCCGGTGCCAACCATGCAGATGCGGATCATGAGAGTTCCTTTCGGGCCTCGGCAAGCAGTTCGAGCAGGGCGGAGGCCGCGTCGCGCTCGGGGCCCCATCCCGTCCCCTCGCGCAGCTTGCGGTTGTTGCCGACCAGGCGCGGCGTGTCCGCGGGGCGGTCCCGGGCCGGGTCACGCCTGACGGTGACCGGCACCGTGGCGGCGCCCACCAATATCCGCAGTCCCTCGGCCATCGTCAACGCCGTTCCCGAGCAGATGTTATAGACCTCGCCGGGCGTTCCGCGCGCGGCCAGCAGGCGGTAGGCGCGCACCACGTCGAGCACGTGCAGCACGTCCCGCACCGGCGACAGGTCGCCGGTCAGGATCTCGGCCGGACCCCGCCCGGCCTCGGCGGCGGCGACCTGGCGCGCAAAGGACGGGAACGCGAAGCGGGGCGACTGGCCGGGACCCGTGTGGCTGAACGGCCGGGCCACGACGACGGGCACGCCGTGCGCCCGGTGGTACTGCCGGCACAGAAGCGTCTGGGCCGCCTTGCTCACCGCATACGGGGAAACCGGACACAGGGGGGCGTCCTCGTCCAGCGGCGCATCGCCCGGCTGGGGGCCGTACTCCTCGGCCGAGCCCACCGCGACGACGACGGGGCGCTCCGCCGCGGGCAGCGCGCGCACGGCCTCGAGGAGGTTGAGGGTGCCGAGGACGTTGGCCGCCAGCGTGCCGGCGGGGTCGCCGAAGGAGGCCGCGGCCGAGCTCTGCGCCGCGAGGTGGTAGACGACGCCGGGGCGCGCCAGATCCAGGGCCTCGCGCACGGCTCCCGCGTCGGTCATCGACCCGGCCAGGTAGTGGAAGGCGCCCGGTGGCGGCGCCGCGTCGGTCGCCAGGCCGAAGCCCGTCACCCGGCGCCCCTCCTGCAGCAGCCCGCGCGCCAGGTGCAGGCCGACGAAGCCGAGGGCGCCCGTCACCAGGGCGCCGCCGCCGTCCGCGGGCCGATCGCTTCCGGACATGCCGCCGGTCATGCGCCTACCCGTTGCACAGCCGCAGCCATTCCTTGTACAGGCAGCGGTCCTGGATGACGACGAGGCCGGCGTCGCGCGCCCGTGCCGCGGCCTCCTCGTGTTCGACGCCCTCCTGCAGCCAGATGGCGCCCGCGCCGATGGCGATCGCCTGGTCGACCAGTGCCGGGACGGCATCGCTGCGCCGGAACACGTCGACCACGTCCACCTTGCCCGGGACCTCGGTCAGCTCCTTGTAGACCTTCAGGCCGAGGACGTCCTCGTCCAGGGCGGGATTGACGCCGACCACGTCGAGCCCGCGCCCCACCATGAAGCGGGTGACGCCGTAACTGGCGCGGTCCGGCCGGGCCGACAGGCCCACCACCGCGACGCGGCGCATGTCGGTCAGGACCCGGCAGACGACCTCGTCGGGCGGGTTGGTGGGCAGGTGCGGGCTGTCCATGGGATCCCCCTAGGAAAACGGGTCGGGGCAACGGCACGGGTGCAGGTTAACCCGGGGGGAGTGCGTTGTAAACCCGTGACGGCGAGGGCATTCCCTGCTTTTGTCCGGCGCGGCGGGGGGTTATCATCGGGGGGCGAAGGATCGCCAACCGTGCCGCCGTAGCCCGCCGGGCCGGCGCGCCGCCGCCGGGGGTTTGCCGTGAACGCCATCGCGATGTCCGTCCTGCTGTTCTGCTCGTTCTCCATGTTCATCGGCACCATGGCCGACCGCTTCTGGGTGCTGCGCGCGGGGGCGCCCGACGACCGGCGCGGCAACTTCCCGGCCCGGCTGCGCTCGCTGCTGGTCCTGGGCTTCGGCCAGCAGCGCCTGCTGCTCGAGCGCGGCGCCGGCTGGATGCACGTGGCCATCTTCGTCGGCTTCATCGTCGTCTTCACGCGCACCTGCACGCTGGTCGGGCGCGGCTTCGATGCGGAGTTCCACCTGCCGCTGCTCGGCGGCGGCCTCGGCCTGGCCTATGCCGCGATCAAGGACACCTTCGAGGCCATCGTGCTGCTGGCGCTGGGCTGGGGCATCTGGCGGCGCGTGGTCATCCGCCCGCGGCGCCTGCACCTGAACGCCGAGGGCGTCCTGATCCTGGTCTGGATCGCCTCGCTGATGGTCACCGACGTGCTTGCAGACGCCGCCCTGTTCGCGCTGGATCCGGCCGACCCCGAGCGCGGCTACGCGTGGCTGTCGGCGGCCTGTGCCGGCCTCTTCGCCGGCGGCACCGCGGCCGGCACCACGGCCTGGCTGCACTTCTGGTTCTGGTCCCACATCCTGCTGCTGATGGCGTTCCTGAACTTCCTGCCCTTCGGCAAGCACTTCCACGTGCTGACCTCGCTGCCCGCGGTGTACCTGCGCCGCCTGTCGCCGTCGGGAGCGCTCGAGAAGATCGAGTTCGAGGGCCGCGAGACGTTCGGCGTGGGCAGGCTCGAGGACTTTTCGTGGCGTCGCATCCTGGACATGTACACCTGCACCGAGTGCGGCCGCTGCAACGACATGTGCCCCGCCGACCTCACCGGCAAGCCTCTGCACCCGCGGGAGATCATCATCAACGAGCGGGACCACGCGCGCGACATGGAGGCCCACCTGGTGGGCGTCGGCAAGCTGAAGGCCCAGGGACGCCAGGCCGAGGCCGCCGCCGCCATCGAGGCGTTCCAGCGCCCGGCGCTCATCGGCGAGGTCAACGACGAGGAGGCCATCTGGGCCTGCACGACCTGCGGCTGGTGCGTCAGCAGCTGCCCGGTGATGATCGACCACATCCCGAACATCGTCGACCAGCGCCGCCACCTGGTGATGATGGAGGCGAAGGTGCCGGCCGTCCTGCAGAACGCGCTGCGCGGGCTGGAGAACAACAGCAACCCGTGGAACGCCAGCAGCGCCGCGCGCGAGGACTGGATCGGCGACCTGCCGGTGCCCCGGATGCGCGACAAGGGCTCGGCCGCGTACCTGCTGTTCGTCGGCTGCGCAGGCAGCTTCGACAGCCGCAACCAGGACGTGATGCGCGCGCTGGTGCAGCTGCTGGACCGCGCCGGCGTCGACTACGCGGTGCTGGGCAACGAGGAGGGCTGCTGCGGCGACCCGGCGCGCCGCGTGGGCCACGAGTACCTGTTCCAGATGCAGGCGCCGATAAACATCGAGACGTTCAGGCGCTACAACGTGCGCAAGGTCGTCACGGCGTGCCCGCACTGCTTCAACACCATCGCCAACGAGTACCCGGACTTCGGGCTCGAGGGTGTCGAGGTCATCCATCACAGCCAGCTGCTGGCCGAGCTGGTGAAGGAAGGCCGGCTGAAGCCGAAGGCGGGCGCCGACCTGAACGTGACCTACCACGACTCGTGCTACCTGGGGCGGCACAACGGCGAGTACGACGCGCCGCGCGAGGTGCTCGCCGCCGTGCCGGGCCTGTCGCTGGCCGAGATGCCGCGCCACCGTCGCGAGGGCTTCTGCTGCGGCGCCGGCGGCGGCCGCATGTTCATGGAGGAGCATCTGGGCACGCGCATCAACCACAACCGCATCGAAGAGGCGGCCGCGACCGGCGCCGCCGAGGTGTGCAGCGCGTGCCCGTTCTGCCTGACGATGCTCGGCGACGCGATCAAGGAAACGGACCGCAGCGAGTCCCTGCGCGCCCGGGACATCGCCGAGGTGCTGCTCGAAAGGCTCGACTGACCGGGGCGGCCACCGGTCGCCCGTGGCGCCGCAAGCGCCCGGCATTGCGGGCGCGGCTGCTTTCTGTTATACCGGACAGCGTTTGTCGGTCCTCGCGCGTCCCCGGAAAGGATTCCCATGACCCCGTCGAACCCCGTCCCGTCCACGACCGCCCTTGACCGTATCTGGGGCCGGGGCAAGGACTTCCTTGGCAGCGAGCTGCCCATCCTGTGCGGGGCGATGACCTGGATCTCGGACCCGCAGCTGGTCTCTCTGATGAGCAACCTGGGGGCCTTCGGCGTGCTGGCCGCCGGCAACATGCCGCCCGAGATGTTCGCGCAGTACGTCGACCAGACGCGCGGGATGACCGACCGGCCTTTCGCGGGCAACGTCATCACCATCGCGCCGAACTATCTCTCGCACCTGGACATCCTGTGCGAGCGCAAGGTCAGCCACATCGTGTTCGCCGGCTCGATCCCGCGCGCCTCCGAGGTGAAGAAGGCCAAGGACAGCGGCGCGAAGGTGATGTGCTTCGCGTCGACCGGCAGCATCGCCGAGCGCATGATCGACTACGGCACCGACGCGCTGATCCTCGAGGGCAGCGAGGCGGGCGGCCACATCGGGCACGTGTCGACCGTGGTGCTGCTGCAGGAGATCCTGTTCAACTTCCCGACGCTGCCGATCTTCGTCGCGGGCGGCATCGCGACCGGCAAGATGGTGGCGCACCTGGTCCTGATGGGCGCCGCCGGCGCGCAGATGGGCACGCGCTTCGTGATGGCCGAGGAGTGCACCGCGCACGCGAAGTTCAAGGACGTCTTCATCAAGGCCCGCTCGCGTGAGGCCATCTCGACGCCGCAGTACAGCGCCAAGCTGCCGGTCGTGTCGGTGCGCGCGCTGAACAACCACGCGATGGAGCACTTCGGCGACCTGCAGCTGGAGCTGCTCGAGCAGCTGCGCACCGGCGCCGTCAACCGCCAGGACGCGCAATTCAAGGTCGAGGAGTACTGGGTCGGCTCGCTGCGGCGCGCGGCCGTCGACGGCGACGTCGAGCACGGCTCGCTGATGGCCGGCCAGTCCGTGGGACTGGTCAAGCGCGTGCAGCCGCTGCGCGAGATCCTCACCGAGATCGTGACCGACGCCGACCGTGCTGTCGCCGAGGTGCGGCAGAGGCTGGCCGACTAGGCGCTTTCAATCCGCTGGCATCAAACTTGATAACGGCCCGGATCCCGGCCGCCGCGAGTCGCGGCGGCCCGTCCGTTTGCCCGAATCAGAGGATTGCCACATGACCAGATTTGCCGCCCTGTGGGCAGGCTGTGCCTGCCTGCTATTGGCCGTCGTTCCGGCCGTTTCCGCCCCCGCCACCGTCCAATCGCGCCAGGCGGGCGAGGTCCTCGTGACCGCCGCCCCGCGCGATGTCGAGGCCTGCCTGGCGTACGCGACCTGGCTCGCGTCGGCGGGCGAGTTGCAAGAAGCCGCGTCGGTGCTCGAGGCGGGATGCCACCGTGTCGACGTCCCCGGACCGGCGCTGCTGGCCCTGGCGGGCGTGTACCATCGCCTGGGCAAGCTCACCCGCGCCGAGGCCGCGGCGCGCGAGGCGCTCCTGCTGCTGCCGCAGTCGGCCGAGGCCCGCGTGTGCATGGGGGACATCTACCGGGACCTGGAATGGCCACAGTCGGCCATCGAGAGCTACGAGGCGGCGCTGGCGCTGGCGCCGGGGCTGACGGTCGCGCGGGTGAACCTGGTGACGACGCTGTCGGCCTCGGGCCGCGGTCCCGAGGCCCGCGCGCGCTGCCTGGCCTTCATCGACGCGACGCCCGCCGATCCCGGGCTCTGGCTGGCCCTCGGCCAGGTCTACGAGGACCAGGACAAGCCGCGCGAGGCCTTCACCACCTACGGCCAGGTGCTCAGCCTCGACGCGACGTCGGCCGAGGCCTGGGCGCGCCAGGGCCGTCTCTACTGCCGCTCCGGGCAGTACGCTTCGGCCGCGGACGCATGCCGGCGGGCGCTGGAGCTGGACGCCGACAACCTGCTGGCCCACGCCTGGCTGGGCACGGCCTCGAGCTGGCTTGGTGACCAGGAGCAGGCGCGCCGGCACGCGGCGATCGCCGAGGCCGGCGGGCTGGACATGTCCGGAGTCTGGAAGAAGCTGAGCCAGTAGGCGCGTCGTCAGGCGTGGGCCCGCAGGCGCGCCAGCGCCGCGGGCGCCGCCGGGTGCGCCGGGTCGCGGCGGGCGGCACGCTCGTACTGCCGCGCCGCCAGGTCGGGGTGTCCCGCGGCCTCGTACATGCGCGCCAGGTTCAGGCACGGGCCGGGCAGGTGCGGCAGCAGCGCCGCGGCCTGCTCGAGCGCGGCGCGGGCGGGCTCACCGCGGCCGTTCGTCAGGTGCCACACGCCGACCGTGTTGTGGATATGGCCGTCGCCTGCCGCCAGGCTCAGCGCGGCGGCCAGGAGCGGTCCCGCCGCCTCGCTGCGCCCGTCGCCGATCGCCAGCTGGGCGCGCAGGTGGAAGGCCTGCGCCAGCTGGGCGTCGGTGGCGTCGGGGCATCGCGCCACCGCGAGCAGGTGGGCCTCGGCGCGGGCGCAGGCCCCCGCCTCCTTCAGGAGCCAGCCCGCGGTCAGGCGGGCGTCGGCATCGTCCGGTCGCAGGTCGAGCGCGCGTTCGGTGGCCGCCAGCGCCAATGCCGCGTCGCCGACGACCGTGGCGCAGTCGGCCAGCTCGCGCCACGCCTGCGCTTCACCCGGCAGTTCGTCCGCCTTCCGGCGCGCCAGCGCGAGGTAGCGTCCGGCCTTCGCCGCGTCCGGCTGGAGCATGCCGAAGTGGTGGACCACCACCGGCAGCCCGTGGACCGGCACGCCCAACGCGGCCAGGCTGGCCTCGACCGTCTCGTGGAGCCGGCCGCGGAAGCGGATCGCGGGATGGCACGGGAACAGGCGTACCTTGCGCGTCGGCACGAAACCGGGGGCCACACCGCGGGGATGCGAGGGCAGCGCGTGGGGATCGGCGGCCGGGACCGGCTCCCAGTCACGGCGGCTCCACGGCTCGGTGATGTAGTTGCGGGTCACGATGGCGGCGGCCGCGGCCTCGCCGGCATCCCAAGCGGCCGCGGTGCGCCGGACCAGATCCCAGTCACCGGGCGCCAGCTGCTCGTCGGCGTCCAGGCACAAGATCCAGCGCGCGCGACAGGCGTCCAGCGACGCGTTGCGCGCCTGGGCGAAGTCGTCCTGCCAGGGGCGTTCCAGGACCAGGGCGCCGTGGCATCGCGCCACCTCGACGCTGCCGTCCCGGCTGCCGGTGTCCACCACCACGATCTGGTCGACGTGGTCGGTGGCAGCCGCGAGCAGGGGGGCCAGAAACTGGCCACCATCGCGGACGATCATGGCCAGGGCCAGCAGCGGCGGGGACTCCGTGTCCCGGCGGGCTTCGAAACGCACTTCAGCCGTCTTTCCAGTGCTTTGCCGCACAAGCGGTTGTGTCGCCGGGGGGCGACGGTCCCACGAAGGCGGCGGATCCGTCCGGCGCCTGCGGAACCTTTGCAGGTCATGTGCCGTTCCGGGCCCGTGGCTTTCGCTTGTCGCCCGGGCCGGGGGGCGATAGTCTGGGCGCCCGTCGCCTGCCTCTGGCGGAGCGGCGGCATATTGCCCGACCCGACACCCTTGCAAGGAGACCCGAACATGCGTCATCGACTCGCGCTCACGGCCCTGGCAGCCGTCCTGCTCGTGGCGGTCCAGGCCGCGGCCATCGTCGAAAAGAAGACCGGCAAGGAGTACCCGGACAAGGTCACCGTGACGACGCCTGCTGGCGAGCAGGCACTGGTGGCGACGGGTGCCGCCCTGCGCGAGAAGACGGCGCTGAAGGTCGACATCTACACGATCGTGTCCTACGTGGCAGAGGGCGCGGACCTGTCGGGCGACCGCGCCGCCGCCATCTGGAAGCTGGACGCGACCAAGCAGGTGCGCATGGACCTGCGCCGAAGCTTCTCGCGCGCCAAGCTGATCGGCGCCATGCACGAGGTGATCGACAAGAACTACCCGGACCAGTCGGCGTTCAAGGCCGAGCTGGCGACCTTCGACGCCTATTTCGACGCCGACGCCAAGGACGGTGACGTGATCATCTTCACGTACGTGCCGGGCCAGGGCCTGACGACGAACGTGAACGGGCAGGACAAGGGCGTGATCGCCGGCACGGTGTTCGCCGAGGCGCTGTGGTCGGTGTGGTTCGGCGCCGAGCCGGTGACCAAGGACATCCGCGCGGCCGTCTCGGGGGGCGCGAAGTAGCCGCGCAACTTGCGGGCGACGACGAAGGCCGCGCTCCCCGGGGAGCGCGGCCTTCCTTTGCGCCGTGGTTGCAGGCGCCTCAGCCGCGGATCGCGCGCACGGCCTTCGTCAACTCGGGCACGACCTCGAACAGGTCGCCCACGATGCCGAAGTCCGCCACCTTGAAGATGGGCGCCGCCGCGTCCTTGTTGATCGCCACGATGCACTTGCTGCTGCTCATGCCGGCCAGGTGCTGGATCGCGCCGCTGATGCCGCAGGCGATGTACAGGTTCGGGCCCACGGTCTTGCCCGTCTGCCCCACCTGGTGCGAGTAGTCGACCCACCCGGCGTCGACGACGGCTCGGCTGGCGCCGGCCGCGGCGTTCAGCGCGCCGGCCAGCTCCTCGATCATCGCGTAGTTCTCCGGCCCCTTGATGCCGCGGCCGCCCGAGACGACGATGTCGGCCTCGGTCAGCTCGACACGCCCGCCGGCCGAGCCGACGACCTCGCGCACGACCGCCTTCGGCGCCAGGCCGGCCTGGCCGGCGTCGAACGCCGCCGCGGCCGCCGCCGCCCCGCCGCACTCCTGCGCGACGAACGCGTTGGGACGGATGGCGACGATCGCCGGGGCCGTCTTCGGCACCACGTCGACGAAGCACTTGCCGGCGAACACGGGACGCCGCACGTCCCAGGCGCCGCCCGCGAACTCGAGGCCGACCGCGTCGCTGATGCACGCGCAGCCCAGCTTGGCCGCCGCCGTCGGGCCCAGGTCGCGGCCCAGCGACGTGGCGCCCACGAGCACCAGGTCGGGCTTCTGCGCGCGGCAGAAGGCGGCCACCGCCGTGCCGTAGCGCTCGCTGTCGTAGGTGGTGAAGCTGCCCTCGGCCGTGAACAGCTTGTGGGCGCCGTGCGCGCCGGCCTGCGTGGCCGCCGCGGCGGCATCGCCGCCCAGAAGCATGCCCCAGACCTCGCCGCCGTTCGCGTCGACCAATTGGCGGGCCCGGCTGATCATCTGCCAGGCCACCTTCTTGAACGCGCCGTCGCGCTGCTCGATGAAAACCGCAATGTTCGGCATGTCAGGTTCCCCCGCAGTTAGATGGCCTGGACTAGATGACCTTGGCTTCCTCGTTCAGCACGCGCGCGAGTTCGCGCGCGGCCGCGGCCGCATCGTCGCCGGTGACCAGGCGGCAGGTGCCGCGCGCCGGCGGGGGACTGTACTGGCGGATCTCGACCAGCGCGGCCGGGGGCGTCACGCCCAGGTCGGCGCAGGTGACGACCTGCATCGGCTTCATGCCGGCCTTCATGATGTTCGGCAGGCTCGGCAGGCGGGGCTCGTTCAGGCCCTTCTGGCAGGTGAGCACGGCCGGCAGCGGGCAGTCGACGATCTCCTTGCCGCCCTCGATCTCGCGGTGCGCGGTGAGCGTGCCCTCGCCCAGATCGAGCTTGGTGATCGTCGAGACGTGGGGCAGGCCCAGCTTCTCGGCGACCAGGATGCCGACCTGGCCGCTGTCGTCGTCGATGGCCTTGATGCCGAAGAGCACCAGGTCGTAGCTGTCCTTCTTCAGGGCCGCGCACAGGACGTCGGCGATGCCCGCCTCGTCCGCGCCGGCCAGCGCGGGGTCGTTGATGATGATCGCCTTGTCGCAGCCGACGGCCAGGCAGTCCTTCTTCAGCGTCTCGCGGACCGTCTCGGGGCCCACCGTGATGGCGGTGATCTCGCCGCCGCGGGCTTCCTTGATCCTGACGGCCTCCTCGACGGCGAACGCGTCGTAGGGGTTCAGCACGCGGGTGAACCCGGCCTGGTCCAGCTTGGCGGCCGGGGCGGCCAGGTTGATCCTGGTCTCGGAGTCCGGCACCTGTTTCACACAGACGGCAATCTTCATGTTTCCTCCCGAAAGACAGCGTCCCGGGGGCGCGGTCCGCCCCGCGGCAGCAGCATCGGGGCCATAATAGGCCGCGTGCGGGGGCGAGTCAACGCGGCCACCGGCGCCCGAAACCGCACTGGTGCCGATGCCGCGGCTGCGCGATCATGGCCCGGTGGACGCGCCGCGGGGGCGCGGCCGGGGCGGCGGGCCGACGCCCGCGGGACGGGGTCGATGGTCGAACGCGAGACAACGCCGGCGCCGACGGGACTCCTGCTCGTGGGCGACGGTCCGGGAGCGGCCGACGTGGCCCGCACCGCGGCGGTACTCGGCGTGCCGTTGCGCGCCGCGGACCGCATCGACGTCGTCGCCGGCTTCCGTTGCGTGCTCGCACCGCGCACGCGCGCCCTGCTGCCGCCGTGGTGGCGGGCGCCCGTCGGCGAGGGCGGGGCGGATGCGCCTGCAAGCGTCGCCATCGTCGGCGGCGGGACCACGGGTGTCGAGGCGGCGCTCGGGCGCGCCGGCCGCGGCGGGCGCGTGGTGATCCTCGAGGCCGCCCGGCGCCTGCTGCCGGACTGGGACGAGGCGGTCGCGGGCGCCGTCGCGGCC
>CAINDZ010000393.1 GCA_903847545.1 uncultured bacterium
AGTTCCAGCTCTTCCGCATCGACAAGCTGTTCTCGCCCGAGATCCTGCGCGTCAGCCGCAAGCACCGCGAGCGCCGGCGCTGGGAGCTGCCGCTGCGCTTCGTGCCCGAGCTGGCCGCGGCCGCGCGCGACGCCGGCCTCAAGTTCGGCTGCACCCCGTTCGACCTCGAGGCGGTCGACGAGCTGGCGCCGCACGTCGACTTCCTGAAGGTCGCCTCGTACGAGCTGCCGTGGCTGGACCTGATCCATGCGAGCGCGGCCACGAGCCTGCCGCTGATCGTCTCGACGGGCATGGCCGAGGCCGGCGAGGCCTGGGCCGCGGTCGAGGCCGCCCT
Source organism: uncultured bacterium (assembly GCA_903847545.1). Taxonomy (GTDB): domain Bacteria; phylum Krumholzibacteriota; class Krumholzibacteriia; order LZORAL124-64-63; family LZORAL124-64-63; genus CAINDZ01. Next base: position 335 of record CAINDZ010000393.1, read on the forward strand.
GGAGTCGGGCTGCCGCGACCTGACGATGCTGCATTGCGTCAGCCGCTACCCGGTGCCCGAGCACGCCTGCAACCTGGCGGCCATCGGCACGCTGCGCGAGATGATGGCGGGCAACTTCGCGGGCGACTGGCCCGAGGTCGCGTTCAAGGCGGGCTGGTCCGACCACTCGGTGTCGCCGGGCGTCGTCAACCGCGCGCTGCGCCACTGGGCCGCCGACTGCATCGAGTTCCACTTCGACCTGGAGGGCGACGGCGCCGAGTTCGCCGCCGGCCACTGCTGGCTGCCGGACGCCATCGCGCCGGTCATCGCGGGCTCGTTCGCGCCGGTCTCGCCCGGGTGCGACGGCACCGGGCGCATCGCGCCGCTGCCCGAGGACCTGCCCGAGCGCGGCTGGCGCGCCGACCCGCGCGACGGACTGCGACCGACCATGACGGTGCGTGGCGACTGGCCGCGCACCCAGCCCGAGTCGTCGCATGCAGGTCCCGAGGTCTTCTTCATCGCCGCCGGCCAGGGGCTGGGCCATGCCGCGCGCTGCCTGGCGCTGGCCGAGGCGCTGCGCGACCGGCACGACGCCGACACGTTCTTCTTCACGCCCGACCAGTCGGGCCCGCTGGCGCTGCTGTCGCGCCACGGCTTCAACCACAGCACGTTCGTCGACGACGAGTCGCTGGTGCGCGACATCGGCTTTTTGGCCTCGCTGTCCAGCCACGGCGGCCCGGCGGTGTGCGTCATCGACGGCGACGCGCCGGCCGACGGCCTGGCCCGCCGCCTGCAGGCCGACGGCCACCTGGTCGTCGTCATCGACCAGCCCGGCTGCGCGGCCGGCGACCTGGGCATCGTCCCCTCCTTCGGCTGGGAACCGCCGGCGGGGCGCGACGACATCGTCGGCGGCGTCGGCTACCTGCTGATCCGCGACGACGTCATCGCCTGCCGCGACCACGCCCCCGTCGACCCGGACCCGCGCCCGCGCCTGGTGGTCTGTTTCGGCGGCAGCGATCCCAACGAGCTGACCGCCCGCGTCTCTGCCGCGCTGCACGACGTCGCCGCCGAGATGCGCGTGCAGGTCGTGCTGGCGCCGACGGCCCCCTACTCGCGCATCAAGGCGCAGGTGCTGGCGCGGCGCTACCCCGAGCAGGAAGTGATCGTCACGGGCGACCCGCTCGAGGCCATCGTCGCCGGCGCGTCGCTGCTGGTCACGGCGATGGGCGTCAGCGTCGGCGAGGCGCTGGCGATGAACGTGCCGGTGGCCATCCTCAGCAACTACGAGGCGGACGCGCCCACCGTGGCCATGCTGGCCGCCACCGGCGCGGTGCACGACCTCGGCCGCCACGACCAGGTCGACCAGTACAGCCTGGTGCGCGCCCTGACGGCGCTCACGTCGCCCGCGAACCTGACCGGCCTGCGGCGCTCGGTGACGGGCGTCGTCGACGGCAACGGCGCCGCCCGCGCCGCCGAGCACATCGCCCGGCTGTACAGCCGGCGCCGGACCCGGCCATGCTGAAGCTGGGGACGCTGTTCCACCTGAACCTGATGTACTCGTCCATCCCGCCCGCGCGTCGCCCCGACGTCGTCGCCCGCTGTTACCACCGGCTGCTCGACCTGGCCGAGGGCGGCGTGCCCGTGGCGGTCGAGGCCTGCGGGCTGACGCTCGAGATGATCCGCGACATCGATCCGCGCTGGATCGAGCGGTTCCGCGAGCTGCTGCGCGACGGCCGCGCCGAGTACGTGGCCAGCGGCTACAGCCAGGTCATCGGCCCGCTGGCCCCCGCGGCGGTCAACGAGCGCAACTTCGACCTCGGCCGCCGCGTCGCGGCCGACCTGCTCGGCGTCGAGCCGGCGCTGTGGCTGGTCAACGAGATGGCGTGGAGCGGCGGCCGGGCCGCGCTGTACCGCGACGCCGGCGCGCGCGCGGTCATCATGGAATGGAACAACGCGTGGCACGCCCACCCCGAATGGGACCCGCGGCTGCGCTGGCACTGGCAGCGCGCGCAGGGCGCCGGCGGCGCCGAGGTGCCCGTGCTGTGGGTCGACACGTTCGACTTCCAGAAGCTGCAGCGCCTGTGCTCGGGCGACGTCACGCGC
>CAINDZ010000394.1 GCA_903847545.1 uncultured bacterium
GGGTCGTCCTGCCAGTGGGCCGGCTGGCCCGCGTGGCAGCTGGTGCACGCGATGCGGGTCGCCACGTCGCCGGCCGCCCCCATCAGCACCCGGTGCGGCCCGGCAGCCAGCTTGGCCGCGAGACCGTCGTGGCAGTCCAGGCAGACCTGGGTCTGGCCCGATCCGCCGGCGTCCGTGGCAGCCTGCGCAGCTCCCAGCGGCCCGGCGTTCCACGCCAGGCCGAGGGCGCAGCACAGCAGGCCGCCCACGAACCATGACAATTTCCTGAAGTCAGCGTCCAAAGTGGAAACCTCTCGGTTCGGGTTGAGCGCCTCGTCGCGGAATATCCCTAGCGGAGAGTTGGAGGTTCGGTCGGAACTGTCAAGCGCTTTAGTTGATAAATTAACAATTGTCAACCAAATGCTTCCTGTTTAAGCACTTCCAAGCCGATAACGACTCTCGTTTCCTCTCGCTGGGCAAAAATTGAGGCGACTCCCGGAGGAGTCGCCTGCAAGAGGTGTGACAATTGTATGACCCGAAAGCAAATAGATGTTCAGCGGCGAAGGGCCCCCGTCACGGGCCCCGCCGGCCGCCGGTCAGTCGTCCTGCCCCACCAGGGCCCCGGCGTTGGCCACGACGCGGGTGATGCGCTCGACGATCTCCTTCTTCTCGCCGCCGTCGTCCTTGACCCCGAGGTCCTCACGGGCCCAGGAGACCTGCGGGAAGGGCCCGAGGCTCTCCAGCTCTTCCCAGCTGGTGACCCCGGTCTCCTTGCGGAAGACCAGGTCGCCGCCCGCGCCCCGGTCGACCGTGATCAAGTCGCCGCGGCGGATCTGCTCGCTGCAGATGAAGTGGCTGATCGGGGTGACGATCTGCATCTCGACCACGCGCTTGAGCGGCCGGGCGCCGAACTGGACGTCGGTGCCGGTCTCGACCAGGTGGCGCTTGGCCTCCTGGGTGATCTCCAGCAGGAACGGCTCGCTGCAGCGCAACGAACGGTGGTGCACCTGCGCGATCAGGATGTCCAGGATCTGGTACAGGTGCTGTTCCTTGAGCGTGTGGTACGTGATGATCTCGTCGAAGCGGTTCAGGAACTCGAACGGGAAGACCTTCTTTGCCGCCCGCATGGCAGCATCTTCCACGTCGCGGTCCAGCTTGGCGTCGCTGGTGCCGGTCGAGAAGCCGATGCCGTTCTGGGCCAGGTGGGCGCCCATGGCCTCGCTGCCGACGTTCGACGTCAGGATGATGATCGACTGCCGGAAGTCGACCTCCTCGTTGTTGCCCAGCACGACGGTGCCGTCCTCGAGGATGCCCAGCAGCAGGTTCCACAGCTTGGGATGCGCCTTCTCGATCTCGTCAAAAAGGATGATCGACAGGTGACGGTCGCTGTCGGGCGGGAAGAGGCGGCCCAGCTTGCTGTCCGTCTCGCTGATCATGCCCGTCTGCGCGTCGAGCGCCTTGCGGTGGTGGCGGTCGATGTTCTCCTGCGAAAGCAGGGGACGGATCTCGCCGCCCACGTAGCCCGGCGGCGAGCCCAGCAGCTTCGAGATGTTGTAGTGCGCGGAATATTCCTGGCAGTTGATCCGCGTGAACGCGCGGCGGTTGCCGAAGACGGTCTCGGCGAGCGCGCGCACGGTCTCGGTCTTGCCGACGCCCGTCGGGCCCATGAACATCATCGTCAGCAGCGGCCGCTCCGGGTCATGGACGCCGGCGATCAGGCGGCTGAAGCTGTCGGACATCTTCTCAATGGCCTGGGGCTGGCCCACCACCATCTTGTTCATGTGCGCGGTGAAGCGGGAGATCTGCTCGTTGCGCTTCTCATGGCGGAGAATCTTCACGTCCATGTCCTGTTCGTTGGCGTCAGGGCGGCCGCCTGCGCACGCAGGCAACCGGGACATCCATGTCCTGGGGCAGGTGAGCGAAACCCGCCCGTGGCGTCATTTTCGGACGCCGACGGGCGGGCTTGAGGGCTATTGCGGAGGGACGGGGCCGCAAATGGTGCGGCCACTTGATATTAGGGTGGTCAGGAACCTTCCAGGTACGGCTTGGCCAGGTACGGCGCCTGCGGCGCGCCGGGCTTCTCGACCCAACGGTCGTCCAGCCGCACCTTCAGCGGGCTGTGCCGGGCGATGTACTGCTCGAGCGCCTCGGCCTGGGTCACGCCCGTCGGCGTGATCTTCGAGGCCGGGACCTGCGCCAGGAAGCCGAGGCCGCTGTTGCCGGCCATCAGGAAGTCCGTGATCACCATGTCGTACTCGCGATCCGGGTCCCAGGGCTGGCCGCCGATCTCGAGCTCGACCACGCGGTCCCAGTCCGGGCGCGTCGGGTCGATGACGACGCGGACGCCCGACAGCATGATGCCGCCGCTGCGCCCGGCGACGCGGGACTCGATCAGGCGACGGACCATGCGGCCGTCGATCGTCACGACGTCCAGCTCGTTGCCGAACGGCAGGATCGAGAACACCTCGCGGGTGGTCAGGTCGCCGCCCGGCAGGTCGGCGCGCAGGCCGCCGGCGTTCTGGACGGCCAGGTCGGCGCCGAAGCGTTCGCGCATGGCGTCGGTGACCAGGTTGGCCACGGGGCTGGCGCCCGGTCCGCCGCGCCCCAGCGGGGTCGACGACGAGCCGATGACCTTGCCCATCTCGGCCTCGGCGGCCTCGTGGTGCGGGCGGATAACGTCCGCAGTCGCCTGGTCGGGCCAGATCTCGTCCTCGAAGAGCGTGATCAGCGTGCCCTGGGCGTCGGCCGGCTCGTAGCCGACCAGCGCGCGGGTCTGCCGGTCGACCAGCAGCACGGCGTGGCCGAGGCTGCTGCCGTTGCCGAAGCTCTCGAAGCACATCGTGTGCGTCTGCGGGTCGATCCAGGGCTCGCGGTAGCCGCGGTGGGTGTGCCCGCCGACGGCGACGTCGATGCCCTTGACCGCGTTCGCCAGCTCCATGAGGTTCATGGCCCCGCGCGAATAGTTCGAGCCGTACGAGCCCTGCTGCTCGCGCGAGCTCTCGTCCTGGTCGGCCACGAGGTTGTTCCAGCCCTGCACCGGGTCGAACGGCAGTCCCTCGTGGATGGCCAGCATGACCAGGTCGGCGCCCTGGGCCTTGAGTTCGTCGCGGTACTTCTCGACCGTCGGCGCCATGTCCAGGAACTCGAGGCCGGCGATGTTCTTGGGGAACGACATGCTCTTGGTGCCCGGCGTGATGATGCCGATGACGCCCAGCTTGATGCCGCCGAGGTCGATCATCTTCGTCGGCTGCACCCAGTCGACGAGCTTGCCGGTCGACGACTCGACCAGGTTCGCGCACAGCCACGGGAACTTCGAGGCGCGGGCCAGGCGCTCGGTGTTCTCGCGCCCCATGTCGAAGTCGTGGTTGCCCGGGACGGTGAAGGCGTAGCCGATCGAGTTGAAGTACTCGATGACGGCCATGCCCTTCGTCTTGTTGCCGATGGGCGTGCCCTGGAACATGTCGCCCACGTCGACCAGGAGGACCTGCTCGCCGTCGGCCTCGGCCCTGGCACGGACTTCCTTGATGTAGGCGGCCGCGGACGCGCCGCCGCCCAGCGGCGGCGGGAAGTCCGGGTTCATGAACTTGGCGGCCTCGGGCCCGATGTGGCCGTGGACGTCGTTCGTCCACAGCAGGTGCACGCGCATCAGGCCGTCATCCTTGGCGGCGATCCCCGTCGCGGACGCCGCCAGGCAGGCGACCGCGACGAGAAGGCACAGAAGGCGCAGTTTCGTCATCTCAGAACTCCATCGCGTAGCTGACGCCGACGCGGAGACGGGTGTCCTCGACCCGCGCCATGGGATCGGTCACGAAGCTGTCGCCGAAGTAGTTCGTCGGGTACGGGAACTGGTGCGCCAGCACGCCCGTCAGCTTCGTCAGCTCGAACGAGGCGCTGAGGCGCCCCTCGCCCACCCTGGCGCCGGTGCCGGCCGTGAAGGCCGTCATGCCGGCGTCGCGATCGGCGTAGCTGTTGATGTGCCGGAACCCGAAGCGCAGAGGCATGCCGTTGTAGAACGTGTGCTGGACGCCCAGGCGGACGTCGGCCGAGTCCTGCAGCAGCGTCGACGGGTCGTCCTGCGTGCCGTCGCGCAGGTCGCTCCAGGGACGGTACTCGACATCGATCGTGAAGATCGTCGGCAGGTCGTTGCGCGGGCGGAACGCCAGGCCGGCGCGCGCGCACCACGGGTAGTCGTAGAACGCGTTCGTCGTCGTGTCGGTGACCGCCGACGTCGCGGCGACGAAGCCCTGCTGGCGCCAGTTGCCGGTCGCCTTCAGGTTGCTCTCGACCGCGAAGCCGAGGTCCAGGCGCTCGTTGACCTGCGCGCGCAGGCCGGCCGAGGCGCTGAGGCCCGCCAGCTTCAGTTCCTGGCTGCTGCGGTACGACTCGTTGGTGCCCGCGTTGTCCAGGTCGATCGAGCTGGTTTCCTCGTTGCGCGTGCCGAAGTTGTAGTGGAACGCGGCGCCCACCGACACCTTCTCGCTGGTCTCGGCCGCGGCGCCGAACGACAGGGCGTGCAGCGTGCCGGTCACCTTGCGCTCGCGCATGGCGATGAGCATGTCGCGCGCGGGCTCGCCCGAGCCGGGCGGGTACGGGCTGGGGTTCCGCAGTTCCTCGTTGAACGAGTAGTTGAACGGCAGCCGGTCGGTCAGCGAGATGCCGAACGCCACCGCGCGCGGGCCCGAGCCCACGCGACGGGCGAAGCCGAAGTCGCTCTGGAACGAGTGGCTGCGGTTGCTGGCGATGGCCGCGTCGATGACCCAGCTGTCGAAGCTGTCGAACAGCGGCTGGAAGCGGTCCTCGTGCTCCTGGTTGAGCACGATGCCGCCGTCCATGCGCTTGCCGGTCTCGACGACCAGGAACGCCGGGTTGAACACGGTCGACAGGCCGCCGCGGTAGATCGCCGCGCCGGTGCCGCCCATGGCGGCCGACTCGGCCCCGTACCAGCTGAACTGGTCGCCGTACTTGGTCGTGAGCTGGGGTCCCGCCCCGGCCTGCCCGGCCAGCGCCAGGCTGATGAGCGTCGCCGTGACCACCGCCGCCACGCCGCTCGGGAAACTGTGCTTGCTCGTCTTCATCTCGCGAGTCTCCTCGGCTTTGTCAGAACGTGTAGTCCATCTGCAGACGGACGGTGGTGATGTCGCGCGTCACTCCCTGGGCGTCCGGGGCGTTGCCGAACGGATCGCCGAAGTAACGGATGTCGACGTCGCGCGGCATCTTGTGATCCCGCGTGACCTTGAGTTGGCAAAGCAGCCGGTCGGAGACGCGGCTCTCGATCGAGACCCAGTTGCGGAAGGCATTGCCGTCGAGGACCACGAACTCGTTGCCCTCGAAGTTCCAGAAGAACCCGTTGTAGATGGACGACGCGCACTCGACCTGCAGCCCTGGCGACAGGTTGTGTTCGTACCGGGCCTCGAAGGCCGAGGCGCGGCTGCCGGCCGTTCCCACCGCCGGGTCGCCGGCGCCGGCGTCGTCCGTGCCGCCGAGGCGGGGACGGGCCGGGAACATGACGTTGCTCGTCATGTAGGTGAACCGCAGCCGGTTGTAGTCGCTCAGCAGGAAGCTCGAGGTGAGGCGCGTCTCCCAGTTGCGGAACTTGCGCACGTCGCCCGGGTCGTCCTCGGAGCGGCTGCTGTAGCGGTGCCGCAGGCCCAGGCGGACGTTGAAGACCGGCTGGTACTCGCCCTTGATGGTGTACCGCATCAGGTCGGCGCCGTCGGCCTTGCGCGTCCACTGGTCGAACTGGAGGTTGCTCAGGATCAGGTTGCGGCTGATCCGGTACCGCATGTCCAGGAACAGGCCCTTCTCGGCCTTCGGCTGCGGCGTGGCGGTCTCCAGCCACGTGTACAGGTCGTCGTTCAGGCGGTACGGCGCGTCCAGCAGCGTCATCTCGTAGCGGCTGTCGTTGCTGAAGGCGCGCGCATACGGGTTGTCGAAGCCGATGTCGTAGTCGCGGTAGATGGCCAGCACGTTCAGGTTGTCCCACTGGCTGAACGCGTTGATCACGTACGCGTCGGGATTGTCCTTGTGGAACAGCGTGTGCCGCGGATTCTGCAGGAAGGCGTACTCGCCCTGCAGCGACACGTTGGCCACGACGGCCTGGCCCTCGGCGCCCAGCACACGGCGGTACTTGTGCGTCTGGAGCTCGCCGTTCGCGTCCGTGAACACGCTGGTGTAGCCGTTCCAGATCTCGGCGTCGCGGGCCTCGAGCAGGCTGGTGTCGGTGACCAGCGTCGTCTCGTCGGCGCGGAAGCCGCGGTCGTAGCGGGCCTCGTAGCCGCTGATGCCCAGGAACGAGCCCGGCGCCACCATCAGCTTGACGTTGCCGCCCAGCATGTCCTCGTGGAAGGCCTTGCGCCGCAGGCCGGTCGCCACGCCGCCGACCGTGCGGTCGAGCAGCCAGTCGGCATCCGGGCGGGGGCGCATCACCACGTAGCGGTTGATCGTGCCGTCGGCGTTCAGCACGCCGTCCTTGTCGGCGCTCGAGATGAATGCGGTGGCCTGCAGCGGCCCCCACGAGCCCTCGGCGGCGGCGCCGGTGAGCGCGAACTCGAAGCTGCGCGACAGGTCGCCGAAGACGCCGATCGGCCGGGTGTCGAAGCCGAAGCCGGTCTTGCGGTACTTCAGGTAGTCGGTGTTGTCCATGACCAGGCCCAGGCCCCAGGCCACGCGGTAGTTGCCGAACATGAGCGACTTCAGGCGGAAGTCCCCGAAGCGCTTGTCGGACAGGCCCACGTAGGCCTTGGTCGTCTGGTCCCATTCCGACTCGCCGTACTCGCGCGCGGTCAGGACGCCGCCCTGCACGCCCGAGTTGTGGTTCAGTCGCACCTTGTTCATCCAGCCGGGCTGGAAGAGGCCGACCTGGTCCACGGTGTAGCGGCCACGGGGACGCCCGTTGGCGAAGTTGAGGAGGTCATCCTCGGTGTCGAGCGGCTGGGCCTCCCAGTAGCGGGTCTGGAAGAAGCCGGTCAGCTCGTTGGGGACCTGCTGCTTGCGGTTGTAGACGACATAGTCGCGCAGGCCACGGTACGAGAAGTAACGCAGGCCCTCCACGCCGCGCAGCTGCCGGTCGTCCTCGATGCGCCCCATCTGGCCGCGCGCGCGGATGATGGCCGCGGCGTCGACCGGCGAGACGTTCTGGAACGACATCAGGTCGTACAGGTCCAGCTCGTTGACGTCCTGCGGATTCCGCAGCCGGTCGAGGTACTCGTCGGCCAGGCCCTCGCTGGCGCCCTCCTCGCCCAGGAAGTTCTGCACCGTCCGGAACGAGGCCGACAGGCGGGCGATCGAGGCGTCGCCGGCCTTGGGCGGGATCGTCGCCACCAGCGGCTTGAGCTGCTCGAGCAGGGCGGCGGTCATCCCGTCGACCTCCATCAGCTCGTAGACGCTGGCGTAGTAGCGTTCGTAGACGCGGTATTCGTAGATCCTGCGCGCCAGGTCGGCCGGAACGGGCAGCGCGAGGATCTCCTCGAGCGCGGCGCTGTTCAGGTCGACCTGCGCCGGCGCCGCCCTGGCCGCGCCCGCCGCGCCACCGACGGGCAGCAGCCCCGCCAGCAGCGCCACGCCGAGCGCCAGCGCCAGGACCGTCGCGGCATGCCGCGACCGGGCCGTGCGGTTGTTGTTGGTGGTCATGGTCACGGCGCCTCCCCGCCCCAGGCCAGCCTCACGCCGAACTGGTGCGTGCTCGCCAGGGTGCCGCCGCCGGTCGAGAAGCCATAGTCGATGCCGACGCGGCCGCGCTGGTAGCCGAAGCCGCCGGTCAGCCGGTTGGGATCGGTGATGACGCCCGCGCGCAGCGAGAAACCGTCGATGATCGCCATCTCCAGGCCACCGTGGTAGCGCACCTCGCGACCGAGGGTGTTGTCGAACTCGAACGTCGTCAGGACGCCGTCGTAGGGCTCGTAGGCGATGCCGGCCACGAGAGCGCGCGGCAGCTCCTGGCCGTCGAGGCCGATGGTCGGGTTGTTCAGGTTGCGCACCTGGACACCGGCGCGGGTGCGCTTGTGCAGCACCATCGTCAGGCCCGCATCGACGCCGATCGCGGTGTCGGAACCGGGCTCGAAACCGCTCACGCTCTCGCCCGCGTCGACGCTGTACAGGTTCAGCGCCCAGCCCAGGCAGATGCGCGAGTGGTAGTCCGAGAACAGCTCGAAGCCCTGCGCCAGGGTGAGACGCGTCTCGCTGAGCAGGCTGGTGTCGGCGACGGCCACCTTGAAGTGGGTGACGCCGAGGCCGAGGTTGCCGAAGTTGCCCTGCAGCGGGATCGCCGCCGAGGCCGCGTAGAAGTCGGTGAAGTCGTAGCCGAAGGGCCGCACGTAGGACGCGGCCACCTCGCCGTTCGGCACGTCGGCCAGCCACGCCGCGTTGTGCAGCGCGGCGAAGGCGACGTCGGGAACGGCCGTGAACGACTCACCCATGGCCCGGGAGCGCGCGCTCACGGGCGTCGACTCGAAGTAGGCCCCCGCCGGCGCCGCCAGGGCAAGCCCGGCCAGGATCAGCAGGATGGTTGCTTTGCGGATCATCGCTCGCCCTTCCTATTTGCTCAGCCGCGTGGCGACAACCACGGGGGCGGTGCGGGTTTCCTCTTTGCCGGTCGCCTTGTCGACCACCGACAGGTGCACGATGTACATGCCGCCGTCGACCGACTGCATCGTCTCGTCGAGGCCGTTCCACTGCGCGGTCGTGTAGCGACCGGGCGTCGTGGACGGCGAGCCGCTGAAGCGGCTGTCGAACAGGGTGCGCACCAGGCGCCCCTCGCGGTCGTACAGGCGCACGCGGGTCTCGCTGCGCGGCCGGCTGACGAACTTGATGGGGAACGTCTCGCCCAGCGAGGGCAGGAACGTCTTGGCCGGCACGACCAGCTCGATGATGCCCTTCTCGCCCGTCTCGGCGATGCGGGGACGCGACGGGTCGGACACGCCCATGCCCCAGGTGACGGCCCAGTTCTCGCTGAGCTCGTCGCGCCCGCCCACGCCGTTGCTGCCGGAGGTGAGCTGCGCTCCCTCGGTGGCGTCGAGGCGCACGTACGAGTTGCCGAAGGCCAGCTGCTGCAGGAACGGGTGCTGCTGGGCCACGGCCGTGTCCGGCAGGTACGTGGCGCCGGCGACGGTCTTGCCCGTCTTGGAGAACTCGTAGCTGACCGTCGTGCCCGCCTGCCAGACGAAGATGTCGACGTCGGTCACCAGCGGGGTGCCGGCGGTCCACTTGTACAGGATGATGGGCTCGCCGGTGTTCGTCAGGCTGGGCACCGACGCCGAGCTGACGACGCTGTTGTTCGGCTCGGCGAAGATGTTGCGCATGTCGGGCACCGCGTCCGGGAACGCGTCGTCCTCGTAAAGCTCGATGTCCGGCTCGAAGCCGAACGAGGCGGTGAACGCCGTGCTGCCGGCGATCGACACCACGATGGTGTCGCCGGCGGCGATGGTGAAGCCGTCCGGGAACCGGGCGGTGAAGTCGGTGAACGCGCCGCCGCCGATCGTGTCGGCATTGAGCACGCCGCTGCCCATGTTCCAGTAGCCCGTGTTGTTCGGGAAGTAGATGGCGTCCGAGAGGTAGTAGTCGCTCAGGTTGACGTTCTGCCGGCTCGGGTTGCAGATCTCGATGAACTCCTGCTCGGCGCCCAGCGTGCAGACTTCCGTCAGCAGCAGCTTCGGGTCGGGAGCGGCGGCCACGGTCCAGCCGTGGGTCGAGGTCGGCGCGTCGGCCGGGCTGCTGGCGCTGAGGGCCGCCTGGTTGGTCACGACGGCGTACCAGGTCACGACCGCGCCGGCCTCCTGGCCGGGCACGGTGGCCGTGTAGTTGCCGCCGCCCTGCGAGGCGCCGGCCAGCTGCGTGTAGCTGCCGCCGTTGACGGCGTAGTGGAACACCGCGCCGGTCAGGGCGCTGACCGAGGTCGCGGTCACCGACACCGTCGCCGGCAGGTCGGCGTACGGCACCGCGGGGCTCTGGCTGAAGGCGGTGACGGTCGGCGGCGGCGGCGCGATCACGGTCCAGGTGGACGTGAAGCGCGGGTCCGCGGACGGATACACCCTGGTGCCGCCGGCCGAATTGGCCAGGCTGGCCCACCAGCGCACGACGGCGCCCTCGGCCTGGGCCGGGAACTGGGCCGACCACACGGCGCCGTTGGCGATGCCGGCAACCTGGTTGTCCGAGCCGCCGTTGACCGTGTAGTGGAACATGACGCTGGTCACGTCCGTCGCCGACACCGTGGTCAGCGACACCGTGACCGCCTCGCCGATCACCGGCGTCGCCGGCACGTGGGCGGCGGCAGTCACGATCGGGGCCGACGCGAACGGCGACGCGGGGGCCGCCGGCGGCGACTGCACGAGCGTGTGCCACGTCGTCGAAAGGTTCTCGCTGGTCTCGTTGTGCCCGGTCAGGCCGTTGCCGCCCGCCGTCGCCTCGGTGCCCTCGTCCGCCGTCCAGCGGGCGTACGCGTTGGGCGGCGTCAGGGCGGACGTCGAGACGGCCACCTGGCTGGCGATCGGCGTGTCGGCCAGGTACACCGACGACCCGATGCTGATGCCGGTCTTGTCGATGCAGACCGTCGTGCCGGAGCCCCAGCGGATGTAGTCGACGTCCTGCACCAGGTCGGTGCTCCCGTTCCAGCGGTACAGCACAAGGCTCTCGCCGTTCTCGGCCAGCGACGGCGCGTTGGATGCCGCGCTGCCGAGGCCCGCCGCGATCGAGCCGGGGAAGGCCTCGACCATCTCGGGCACGGCGTCGGGCGCCAGCCCGTCCTCGTACAGCTCGAGGTCCGGCGCGCGCCCGTAGGCCGTCTGGAACTTCGAACTGCCCGCCAGCGCCACGACGATGGTGTCGCCGGCTGCAATCGAGAACCCGGCCGGGAAGCGCGCGTGGAAGTCGCTGA
>CAINDZ010000395.1 GCA_903847545.1 uncultured bacterium
CCCGCCACCATGTGGTCGACGAAGTTGCGCAGCAGGTACATCTCGTCCTGGGTCAGTCCCTGGCCGATGACCGCGGCGCCGTAGACGAAGGCGATCAGGGCCAGCGCGGCGGGAAACAGCCAGAAGCCCCACGCGTATTCCTTCACCGACAACTGCGCCCAGCCGAGCATGAGGCCGCCCAGCCCCGTCAGCGAGAGCACGCCGTAGACGGCCATGAAGCCGGTCCACACGTTGGGCCGCGGGCCGAAGCGCCCGTGCAGGACGACGCGGTCGCCGCGCGGCAGCAGTTGCAGGTTCAGGTGGGGTGACAGCAGCGACTGGCGCTCGACCGGCACCTGCAGGTAGGCGTGGGCGCCGACCACCTGGCCGCTGACGCGGGTGCTGCCGCGCTCGAGGCGCGCCTTGATGCGCGCCATGGTGCGCGTGCCGTCGATCTTCATCGGGATCTCGAAGGTGGGGCGCATGCGGGGACGGATGGCCATGGCTGCTCCCGGGTCGGGCCAGAACGCGGACAAATGTCATCCTGATTCTAGCCGATGGGAGGGGCCGTTGCCAAGGGCCGCCGTGTCAGCACCCCGGACGGCGTTCAGGCGTCGGGATCGACCACGATGACGGCCGCGCCCTCGAACCGCCCGGCGCGCAGGTCGTCGAGCGCGTCGTTCACCTGTGCCAGCGGGTACGGGCGCACGGTGGTCCGCACGGGGATGCGCGGCGCCAGGGCCAGGAACTCCTCGCCGTCGCGGCGCGTCAGGTTGGCCACCGAGCGCACCACCTTCTCGTGCCACAGGTCGGCGTACGGGAAGGCTGGGATGTCGCTCATGTGGATGCCGGCGCAGGTCACCACCCCGGCACGGTCGACGGCGCGCAGGGCCGTCGGCACCAGGTCGCCGACCGGCGCGAAGATGATGGCGGCGTCGAGCGGCCGCGTGGGCAACTTGTCGGCGTCGTGGGCCTCGACAGCGCCGTGGCGGCGGGCGAACGCGGCGCCGGCGACGTCGCCCGGCCGGACGAACGCGTGTACGCGATGGCCGGCGTGGTCGGCCACCTGGCAGAGGATGTGCGCCGCGGCGCCGAAGCCGTACATGCCGATGTCGTACGAGCGGCGCGGCGGCAGGGCCGCGAGCGTCAGGCGCCAGGCGCGATAGCCGATCAGCCCGGCGCACAGCAGCGGCGCCACCTGCAGGTCGTCGAAGCCGTCGGGCAGCGCGAACGCGTAGCGCTGGTCGGCCACGCAGTACTCGGCGAAGCCGCCGTCCTGCTGGTAACCGGTGTAGCGGGCCTCGCGGCAGAGGTTCTCGCGCTCCTCGCGGCAGTACGGGCACAGGCCGCAGCTGCCGGCCAGCCAGGGGATGCCGACGCGCTCGCCCACGCGGCGCGCCTTCACGCCCGGGCCCAGCGCCGCGATGCGACCGACCACCTGGTGCCCGGGCACCAACGGCAGCGCGGGCTCGGGCAGCTCACCGTCGACCACGTGCAGGTCGGTCCGGCAGACACCGCACGCCGTCACCTTGACCAGCAGCTGGCCGGGCCCGGGCTCGGGAATCGGCAGGTCGACCTCGCGCAGCGGGGACTTCGCGGCATCCAGCACCATCGCGCGCATCGAAGGCACCTCAGCGTTTGGGCTCGCCGTCGCGGGCGCGGACCTTTGCGCCGCGGATCTGCTGCAGCAGCCTCGCGATGTCCGTGTTGGCGGGCGCCAGTTCGGCGGCGCGCCCGAGGTCGGCCTCGGCCTCGTCGAGGCGGCGGGCCTGCATGTGCAACAGGCCCCGGTTGTACCAGGCCGTCGGGTCCTGCGGGTCGAGCTCGACGGCGCGCGTGAACGCCGCCAGGGCGCCGGCCTCGTCACCGGCGCGCGCGCGCACGGCCCCGAGGTGGCACCACGGCGCCGCCGCTTTCGGGTCCAGTTCCACGGCGCGGGCCAGGCGCAGGCCGGCGGCCGGCAGCTCCTCGCGCTCCAGGAGCAGGCGGCCCAGCTCGGCCTCGGTGCGCGCATCGGCCGGCAGGCCTGCCTTGGCGAAGGCCTCGGAGGCGGCGCGCAGGTCGTCGCGCGCCTGTTCCTCGCGACCCGAGGCGGCGAACACCAGGCCGCGAAGGCGCAGGCTCCACGGATCGCCGGGCAGGCGGCGCTGGCGCACGCCCGCGGCCTCCACGGCGAGGCCCGCCCACAGGTCGCGCTCGGGGCCGGGCGGCGCCGCGCTGAACCGCTCCCAGGCGTGGCGCACGTAGGCCGACAGCGAACCCGTGACGTAGTAGTGGTCGAGGGCGATCCACACCGGCGCTTCGCGCGCGGGACGCCCCTCCGCACCGGGCTCCAGGCGGGGCAACACCAGCCGCCGGCAGCAGGGGTCGCGCCCGAGCGCGCCCGCCGCGGCCGACTGCGCGTACCACTGCGCCGCCAGGGTCGATTCGTCGAGGCGCTCGGCCAGCTCGCCCATGTCGCGCCAGCACTCCAGGGCGTGCTCGGGGGACGGCCTCTGGGCCAGGTAGAAGTTGAGCGCGCCCCGCAGGCGGTCCTGGGTCTCGTCGTTCACCGCGTCGATCCAGCGGCCGTAGGTGTTGAATAGGTCCTGCCGCTTGAGCTCCTCGGAGATCTCGACCACGCGCGACATCTGCCCCAGGCGCGCCTGGATCAGGCCGCGCACCTTCAGTCCGTCCGGGCCCGAAGGCTCCAGCTGCAGCGCCAGCTGGGCCCACGTGTCGGCCTCGGTCCAGTCCGCGCGGTCGTAGTGGTACCAGGCGCGCGCCAGGGCGGTCGCCCGCGCGGCGCGCAGGCGGTACGCG
>CAINDZ010000396.1 GCA_903847545.1 uncultured bacterium
GAGTCGCCGCTGGTGACGTAGGCCTTGATCGCCTGCGCGTCGAGGCAGGCGGGATCCAGCTTCAGCGCGCGCTTCGCGGCGGCCAGGGCCTTGGTGGCGGGCAGCTCGTAGGCCTCGAAGGCCAGGTCCTGGGCGCGCTCGCGCGGGTCGGCCGCGACGGTGGCCTCGCGGGCGGCGAGCAGCGCGGCCTCGTTGCCCTCGGCCAGCCAGTCGGTGAAAGCGGCGTCGTCGGCGAAGCGACGGCCATCCGGCTCGAGCCGCGCCTGCCGCAGCAGTTGCTCGACACGGAAAGCCGACGGGCGCGGCGCGGGGCCGCCCGGACGACGGGGGCCCGAGGGCCCGCTGTTGCGCGGTGCGCGTGGTGACATAGCCCCATGCTATCTTGCCCGGGCGGCGGCGTCAAAGGACCGTTGGTGGTGCCGCGCGCGTTCTGCTACGCTTGTCGCAGCGGCGCCGCGGCGCCGGCTGAAGGTTTCCCCAAGCTCGAGGCGGCGCGCGATGGCGGATGCCCCGGTGATCGGACTGGCCCTCGGCAGCGGGGGCGCGCGCGGGTTGGCGCATGCCGGCGTGCTGGACGCGCTGCTCGAGGCCGGCGTGCGGCCCGACCTGGTCGTGGGCACCAGCATGGGCTCGATCGTGGGCGGGCTCTACGCGCAGGAGCCGGACCCGGCCCGGGTCTGGCGCCGCCTGGGCACCTACGTGGGCAACGAGGACTTCGCCTCGTACTGGGCACCGTTCGTGCCGCGCAACGAGCTCGAGGCGCGCGACCCGCAGAACCGCCTGGCCGGCATCCACGACTTCATGCAGCGCAAGATGATCGCCGTCAAGACGGTGACGCGGCCGTGGATCCAGGAGGAAGGGCGGCTGCGCGGGCCGCTGGAAGAGCTCTTCGGCGACGTCGCGTTCGAGGACCTCGCGATCCCGTTCGCGGCCGTGGCGCTGGACCTGATCTCGGGCGACAGCGTGGTCTTCAGCAAGGGCCCGCTGGTCGACGGCATCTACGCCAGCAGCGCCATCCCCGCCGTGTTCCCCCCGCTCGAGCGCGACGGCATGGTCATCTGCGACGGCGGCGGCCCGTTCCGCGTGCCGGTCGAGGCCTGCCGCGACCTGGGCGCCACGTTCGTCATCGCCGTCGACATCCCCGCCTTCGAGGACACCCACTTCGCCACCGGGCTGGACATGGTGCTGCGCAGCAACGTCATCGCGCGCCAGCGGCTGAACCGGTTCGTGTGCGCGATGGCCGACGTCGTCATCCGCCCCGACGTCACGCAGTTCCACTGGGCCGACTTCCAGGCCGGCGAGGCCTGCCGCGCGCGCGGCTACCTGGCGGCGCGGGCCATACTGCCGGACCTGTTGGCCGAGCTCGGGCGGCGCGGCCGGCGCCGGCCGAAGGGCTGAGGCCGGGTCAGCCCCGCTTCACCACGATCAGGCTGATGTCGTCGGCGGCGGGACCGAACGCCGCCACGTCGGCGGCGATGGCGTCGCAGATGTCGCGCGCCGGCAGGTCGTGCACGCGGCGCAGCAGCTGCTCGAGCCCGCCCGGGAAGTAGTCCTCGTCGCCGCGCGCGTGATCCTGCAGGCCGTCCGAGAACAAGAGCAGGATGTCGCCCGGGCTCAGCAGCGTCAGCCGGTTGGTCGTGAACGGCTTCTTCGTCACCGCGGCCGCGACACGGCTGTGGTCGAGGTTCTGCTCCGAGGGGAACAGCCCGATCGGGTAGAACGTGGTCAGGCGGTCGGCGTTGATGTCGACCAGGCGGCCGAACTCGCGCGAGAACACGACCGGCGGCGGGCTGCCCGCGTTCAGGAACGTGAAGTCGCCGTTCTGCGCGATCTCGCCGTAGATGACCGAGATGAACTTGCGGAAGTTGGCGGTCTGGTAGAATCGCGTGTTGAGCTTCTCGAAGAGGCCCGTCGTCACCTCGCCGTGCATCTCCAGCTCGTAGGCGACGCCGGTCAGGAAGGCGTGGTGCAGCCCGATGTGCACGGTGGCGTCGGTGATCTGGTGCCCGGCGACATCGGCCAGCAGCAGGCCGGCACGGGTGCGGCCCTTGGCCAGGCTCTCGCGGACCTTCGGGTCGGCGGCCTTCTCCAGCCGCTTGTCGAGGTCGAACCGCGCATTGAAGTCGACGTAGACGATGTGGTCGCCCCCGGCGACGCCGTTGAGCGGCAGCAGGCGGCCGTGGATGTCCAGACCCGCCAGCCGCGGGATCTCGCCCGGCGGCGGCAGCACGCTGGCGGCGATCTGCTGGAAGTTCTCGAGGTCCTTCGCGAGATCGGCTTCTGGCCGCCCGGCGGGCGTGCTATGGTCGGTCATGGATACCGCTCCGGAGGGGGACCTGGCCGCGGGCGATCCTTCGCGCCGCCGGCAGGTGGCCCACGATAGGCCCGCCGGTGCCGTCGGGCAAGAGCCGGTGGGAGCAAGAGCCGGTGGGGGCGGGCGCCGCCGCCCGGTCCGCAACCCGCCGCCCGCCGCTGCGTACGAGCGCGGCGTCATCCCCTTTCACGTCCCAGACCCCGCCCCGGGAGGCCTTCGATGATCCGTACGCTGCGCGCCGTGCGCTTCCTCTTCACTGGACCGTTCGTCCTGCTGCTGCTTTTCGTCATCAGCCGCATGACGCCCGCGGGCGACGCGTGGTTCAAGTGGGCCGCCCTCGGCATCGGCATCGCCTGGCTGGTCTCGCTGGTTCGCGTGATCCAGGCCCTGGTCCTGGTGGGCGGCCTGGCCGCGCTGGTGATGTGGCTGCGCAACCGGAACAGCGGCAACGGCCCCGCCTCGCCGCTGCCGTGACCGCACCCGAAGGCACGCCGGCCCGCGGGTGGCTGTGCCGGCCCGGCTTCGAGGACCTTCTCGCGCGCGAACTGGCGGCGTGCGGCGGCGAGGCGCGCACAGTGGCGCCCGGGCTGCTGGCCGGCAACGCTGACGCGCGCCCGCCCGCCGGCGGCTGGGCCTTCGCCGTTGCCGACTATCCTCAGCTGGCGCCCTTTGCCGGCGAGTCGGTCAACGCGCTGGGAGGCGCGCTGGCCGACTGGCTGGCCGAGGCGTTGCGCGGCGAGACCGTAGATGCGCCCTGGCCGTGCGTGTTCACCGCCGTCGACGGCGTGCCGGGGCTCGGTCGACGCGCGGCCGCGGTCGAGCGCGCGTTCCATGAGAAGCTGGCGCGACGACTCGGGCGCGTGGCGCGCCTGGCCGTGGGCGAGGCGCCGGCGACCCCCGGCAGGGCGCGCGGTCTCTTCGTGCTGCTGACCGGCTTCGAGACGATGTTCGCGTCGCGCGATGCGTGGCTGGGTGGGCAGCGCCGCATGGCGGACGACCCCGGCGCCCCGTCGCGTTCCTACCTGAAGGTCGAGGAGGCGTACGGCCTGCTGGGCCGCCAGCCCGAGCCGGGCGAGCTGGTCTGCGACCTGGGCGCGGCTCCCGGCGGCTGGACGTACAGCGCCGCCCGCCGCGGCGCGCGCGTGGTCGCCGTCGACAACGGGCCGTTGAAGGGCGGCGCGCTGGACCATCCCCTGGTCGAGCACCTGCGGCAGGACGCGTTCGCCTTCCGCCCCCGCGCAGGGCAGGCCTACGACTGGCTGTTCTGCGACCTGGTCGAGGAGCCGCACCACGTGCTGCGCGGCATCGTCGAGCCGTGGCTGGCCGGCCGCTGGTGCCGGCGGTTCGTGGTGGTGCTGAAGTTCGGCCGCACCGACGCGGTGGCGCTGCTGCAGGAGCTGCGCGCGCCGGGCGGCGTGCTGGCGCACCTGGCGCCGGGCGCCCTGGTGCGCCACATGCACCACAACCGGGACGAGTTCACGGTCGCTGGCGAGATCCGCTGAAGCGCTCCCCGGGCCAGCCGCCATAACCGCGGACCCGATCGCCTCGCCCTGCTGGTTCGACAACAGCCTGGTGTCACCTTGCTGGTGTCACCTTGGATCGCGCCGGCAAGGGACTTGCGCCGGCACAAGTGGCGCCGGCGCCGGTCCAACTTCCTGCCTCACGAGCACCAGGCGCAGTGTCACGCCTCAGCGCACGCCGCGCCCCATGCACTCCGGGCAGGTGATCTTCTTCTGCACCCGCACGCGGTGGTTGTAGGCGTCGGTCCCGTCCTCCCACGCGAAGATGCCGCCGGTGCCGTAGCAGCGCATGCAGTAGCGCGAGGCGGCGCCCGTCGCGTTCGTCGTCGCCGACCCGGACGGCGGCGCGTTGAGCGTCCCGTTGGCGCGGCGCTCGGCGATCGAACGGTCGGCCTTGATGCCCCACAGGCGGGTCAGTTCCTCGCCGGCCCCCGGATAGCCGAAGCTCTTGGCGAATTCGTAGTCGTGGATGCCTTCGTCGATGAGGTTGTTGGCTGTCCACAGGTCGGCACGGCCGGCCCAGGCGCCGCCGTTGTCGGGGTCCAGGCAGAGCGCCAGGCAGTGCAGGAACAGGGCGCGCGGCGGGTCGACGCAGGCCCGCGCCAGGTCGGTGAACTGCACCGAGGCAGCCGTGCCCCGATGGCGCCGCGCCCAGTCGACCACCAGCCGCGCCCGCGTCTCGAGGTCGCCCGCCAGGACGAGGCAGCCGAGGCCTTCATCGAGCAGGCGCAGGTTGTCCGGCTCCATCGCCAGGGCGCTCACGACGATGCCGGCCTGCTCGGACGGGTCATCGGTCAGGCGGGCGGCCGCCAGACGGTACAGGCCGCTGTCGGGCAGGCGGCCCGTCGCCTCGTCGAGCTCTTTCCGCGCGGCGGCCCGGTCGCCGGCCGCCATGGCCGCCTCGAACCGAGCGAACGCCTCCCCGGCCACGGGATCGCGCCGCTGCGCCTGCAGGCGCAGTTGATCGCTGAGCAGCGTGCGCTCGGCCTGCGAGGAGTCGTTCATGAGCGGGTAGGCGGCCTCGAGGTCGGCCATCGCCTCGCCCTTGCGGCCCTCGGCCAGGTGCCAGCGCGACCGCTCGCGCAAGCCTTGGACGCGGTCGCCGGCCGCGATCGCCGCCGCGAAATCCTCGCCCGCGCGCGGATCCTTGAGCCGACGGTAGAGCACTGCCCTGTCGAGGCGGAAGCGGGGCAGCCTCGGCTGCCGCTTGACGGCCTTGTCGGCGTGCTCGAGCGCCTTCGCCGGCGCGTCCCAGTTCTCCCAGGCCTTGCGCATGGTCGCGCACGTCTTGTCATCGCCGCGCACGCACAGGCTCCACTGCGCGTCGCGCCACGCGAAGTCCGTCGACCCGTAGGTCGGCCGCCGGGCCAGCAGCGCCTCGGCGTAGACGATGGTGGAGTCGGTCATGCCCCGCGCCGCCGCCCAGTTCATGGGCTTCTTCGCGGCCTTCAGGTCCTGATAGCAGAGCTCGGCCGCCCGCTTTGCCAGGGCCACCATCTCGTCCGACCGCGTCCCGGGCGCCAGCGCGGCCTCGAGCGTGATGTCGACGGCGCGCGCCCCGTCGCCGGCGTCGACGGCGGCGCGCAGGTCGGGCAGGTAGGCTTCGGCGAGGTGCATCAACCGCTGCGCGATGGCGCCGGCGTGTTCCCGGTACGACGTCGTCGTCGGGTCCTTGCCCGCCGCGCGGCCGTACGCCTGCAGGGCCCGCGGCAGGTCGCCCAGCGCCTCGAAGCTCGCCCCCATCAGGTCGAGGTCCTCGGCGTTGATCGTCCCGCGCGCATCGAGGCGCCGGTACTCGACAACGGCCTCGTCGTGGCGCCCGAGCGAGTGCAGCGACCAGGCCCGCCACGACCGGGCGGTGTCGCGCTCGTGGTTCGGCAGCTCCCCGGCCAGCAGCGGGTCGACGATGGCGATCGCCTCGGCAAAGCGTTTGCCGCGCGCGGCCTCGCGCACCCGGTCGAGGTCGGGATGCTCGGCGACCGCCGTGGCGGCCGCCATGAGAAGCATCAGGACAAGGCCGGCGGCCAGGCGCGCGGCCGGACCGGTTCGTGGAGCACTGCGGGCCATCGGGATCCTTCCGGGCACGGGCGTGAAAAAGGCGGGAGCAGCCCCGGCATCGGGACCGCTTCCCGCCCCATGATCGACTCGGTGCGCCCAACCTGCAACGGCAGACGCCCAGCCCTCAAGCCATCGCCGAACGGCTCCCTCGGGGTCCCGAACGGGCGCTGGAATCCGCCTCCGCGACCCGCAGCGACGCGACCAGCGCCGTGAACCGCTCGCACTCCCGCAAGGGGTCGAGGTCGCTGTCGTTCTCCATCCACTCGCGGTACGAAGCTCCCGCCTTCACGGTGCGCTCGAGGCACTCGATCGCGCGGTCAGGGTTGCCGAGCCCCGCGTGCGCGCAGGCCACGTTGTAGAGGATGGCCGGGTCGTCGGGATCGATGGCCAGGGCGCGCTCGGCCCAGCGCTGCCCGCGCTCGCGCTGGCCCAGGCGGATCATCGCGCCGGCGCCCATGTAGCAGGCCCGCGCGTCCTCGGGATTGGCCAGGATCGCCTTCTCGGCCAGCTCGAGGCCCGCGCGGTTGGCGGCGCGCGCCTCGTCCTCGCGACCGAGTCCGTGGTAGACCTGCGCCATCAGGATCGGCACCTGGTACTCCTCGGGGCTGGCCAGCGAGGCCTGGCGATAGTGCTCGATCGCCTGTTCGTACTTGCCCTGGACGACGCAGTCGCGGGCCTGGAAGTACGGCGCCTCGAAGAGGTTGTGGTCAAGCTCGCGGGCGGCGGAGAACTCGCGGGCGGCCTCCGCGTGCCGCCGGCGCAGCGACAGCGCCAGCCCGCGCGAGGCGTGGGCCTCGGCCAGCGCATCGTCCAGTTCCAGGGCGCGCAGGCTGCTGGCGTCGGCGGCGTCGAGGTTGGCCTCGCTCGAGGCGATGTACATGTAGAGGTAGCCGTACGCATCGGCCAGCCCCGCATGGGCCGCGGCGAAGCCCGGCGAGCGGCGGATGGCTTGCTCGAACAGCCGAATGGCGATCTCGACATTGCGCTTGCCCCACCGGCGCAGGAAGTACCGTCCCTTGAGGTAGTCCTCGTAGGCGACGGCGTCGGCCGTGCGGCCGCGGCGCCGCGAGCGGCCGCTGCCCGCGTTCATCGTCAGCCGGAACGAGTTGACGATGCGCGCCGCGATGTCGTCCTGCACGGCGAACAGGTCGCGCAGGTCGCGGTCATAGCGCTCGGACCACAGCTGGTAGCCATCGGAGACGGACACCAGCTGGGCGTTCACGCGGATGCGGCCGCCGTCGCGGCGCACGCTGCCTTCCAGCAGGAACCGCACGCCAAGCTCGCGCCCGATGTCGCGACAGTCGCCGGCCGGGTCGCGGTAGCGGAACGACGACATGCGCGCGGCGACTGCCAGGCCGCTGATGTGCGCCAGCGCGCCGATGATCTCCTCGGCGATGCCGTCGCACAGGTGCCGCAGGTCGCCGTCCGAGCTCAGGTCGGTGAACGGCAGCACCGCGATGCTCTGCACCGGGTCGCGGGCGCCCGAGCGGTAGCGCCGGGCAAGCTGGTCCAGCTCGTCGCGCAGGACGCGCGCCGTGGGAAAGCGCTCGCGCGGGTCGCGCGCCAGGCAGCGCACGATGAGGCGGCTGAGCGGCGCCGGGCAGGCCGGCGCCGAGGCCGCCGGCGGGCGCGGCCGGTCTCGCAGCACGGAGGCGAACAACTCGGGAACGTTGGCCGCGACGTGCGGGCGCGTGCCGGTGATCATCTCGTAGAAGATGACGCCCAGAGCGTAGACGTCGCTGGCGGTGCCCGGCGGCTCGCCGCGGATCTGTTCGGGCGCCATGTAGTCGGGCGTGCCCAGGATGGTCTCGTGCGTGAGCACGCGCTCGGTGTCGGAGTTCGCGCTGCAGGTCGGGTGCACGCGCTCGACGGCGCGCGCAAGGCCGAAGTCGAGCACCTTCACGGCGCCCGACGAGGTGACCATCACGTTGGCGGGCTTCAGGTCGCGATGCACGACGCCCTGCACGTGGGCGGCGGCGATGGCGTCGGCCAGGGGCATGGCGACGTTGAAGAAGGCCGGCGGCGCCAGGGCCCCGGCGGCCAGCATCGCGGCCAGGCTGCGACCCTCGACAAGCTCCATGGTCAGGAAATGCAGGCCGTCCACCTCTTCCACCGAGTGGATGACCACGATGCCGGGATGGTTCAGCGAGGCGAGGGCGCAGGCTTCCCGCCGGAAGCGGGAAAGTTGCTGCGGGTCGGCGGCCACCTCCGGCGCCAGCACCTTGAGCGCGATCCTTCGCCGCAACTCGAGATCCTCCGCGGCGAAGACCTCTCCCATCCCGCCCGCGCCCAGCTTCTCGACGATCCGGTAACGTCCCAGCGTCTGGCCGATCATGGCACACCTCCCGGGAGTCGTGGCAACACGATAACTACCGTGCGAAGCGTACGTTTGTTGCGTGGGGCGATCACACGAA
>CAINDZ010000397.1 GCA_903847545.1 uncultured bacterium
GACCGGTTCGACGCCCTCTACGTGGGCCTGGAGCTGGGGCGGCCGCTGGGGCGCCTGGGCCCGTGCACCCTGGACGCCTTCGGGGGGCTGGGCTATGACGCCGTGCGGCCCTTCCGGGAAGGCGACCTGGTGCTGGGGGCCCTGAACGCGAACCTGGGGTTGGGGCTGCGGTGGCAGCCGCCGGGCCGGCCGCTGCTGCTGGGCCTGGACGCCCGGCGCGAGTGGGTGGGCCCCCGCAACGACACCCCCGATGCCCGCGACGACGCCTCCGATTCCCTGTCCGGGGGGGCGTTCAGCCTGCGCCTGGGGGCGGGTTTCCGGTTCGGCCGGCCGCTGGGCGCCGCCGGCGCTTCCCGCTAAAGCAACCCGTTATCCTGCCGATTCTTGCCGGGTTGGGAGCATGCCGGCGCGGCCACGGACAGGTGGCCGCGCGCGTGCCGCCTTTGTCCCGGGGGAACGCTCGCCTTGTCGTCGATGCACGACCTGCCGATCCGCACCAAGCTCAGGTGGATCCTGGGCGTGTCCGTCACCCTGGCCGTCCTGACGGTCAGCCTGGTGATGACCGTCTACGACCACTACAGCTTCCGCGCGCGCCTGTCCCGCGAGCTGGAGATCACGGCCGAGGTGTTCGGCAGCACGTGCGCCGCCGCGCTGATGTTCGACGACCGCACCGTCGCGGGCGAGATCCTGCAGTCGATGCGCGCCAACCCCGCCATCGTCGAGGCCTGCCTGTTCGACAAGGGCGGCGCCCTGTTCGCGTCCTTCTCGCGCGACCCCGCGCTGGCCCCCGAGACGCACGAGGACGGCGAGCCCCGCACCGCATTCGACGCCACCGGCATGGATGTGTACCGCAACGTCTCGTTCGACGGCGAGCGCATCGGCATGATCCACCTGCGCAAGAGCCTAGAGTCGGCGCAGGCCCGGTTCTTCAGCATGGTGATGATCCAGCTGGGCGCGATGGTGCTGGCGCTGCTGGTGGTGCTGGCGCTGTCGGAGCGGCTGCAGCGGCTGATCACGCGGCCGCTGGGCGAGCTGGTAAACGTGGCGCGGCGCGTGTCGGCCGAGCAGGACTTCTCGCTGCGCGCCGAGCGCACCAGCGGCGACGAGACGGGCACGCTGGTCGAGGCGTTCAACGACATGCTCGAGCAGATCCGCGAGAAGACGGTCGCCAAGGAGAACGCCGACGCCGCGAACCAGGCCAAGAGCGAGTTCCTGGCGAACATGTCGCACGAGATCCGCACGCCGATGAACGGCATCCTGGGCATGACCGGCATCCTGCTGGACACCGAGCTGAGCGAGGAACAGCGCGGCTACGCGCGCATCGTGTTCGACTCGGGCCAGTCGCTGCTGGCGATCATCAACGACATCCTGGACTTCAGCAAGGTGGAGGCGGGCCGACTCGAGATCGAGCCGGCGCCCTTCCACATGCACCGCCTGCTGGCCGAGGTGACCGAGCTGATGCGCGGCACCGCCGAGGCCAAGGGCCTGCGCATCGCCTGCCGCCTGTCGCACGGCGCGCCGGGCGCGGTGGTGGGCGACGCGGGTCGCATCCGCCAGATCGTCACCAACCTGGTCAACAACGCGATCAAGTTCACCGAGACCGGCGGCGTCACCATCGAGGGCTCGTGGCGCCCGGGACCCGGCGGCGTGACGGTGTGGACCGTGAACGTGACGGACACGGGCATCGGCATCCCGGCCGAACGGCTGCCCGACCTGTTCCAGCGCTTCACGCAGGCCGACACGTCGACGACGCGGCGCTACGGCGGCACGGGCCTGGGCCTGGCCATCAGCCGGCAGCTGGCCGAGCTGATGCACGGCTCGCTCGACGCCGAGAGCACCATCGGCAGCGGCTCGAGCTTCCGCCTGGAGCTGCCGTTGCCGCGCGCGACCGAGGCCGAGGTCACGCAGGCGGCGCTCGACGGCAGCCTGGCGCAGGACGAGCCCGAGGCGCCCGCCGACGCGTTGCACGGCCGGCGCGTGCTGGTCGCCGAGGACAACCCCTTCAACCAGAAGGTGGCGCAGTACATCCTCGAGAAGATCGGCGTGCGCGTGGACATGGTGGCCAACGGGCGCGAGGCCGTGCAGATGCTGGAGAACTTCGAGTACGACCTGGTCTTCATGGACTGCCAGATGCCCGAGCTGGACGGCTACGAGGCGACCGGCATCATCCGCCGCATGGACAGCCGCGCCGCGCGCACGCCCATCATCGCGATGACCGCGCACGCGATGGCCGGCGACCGCGAGCGCTGCACCGCCGCCGGCATGGACGACTACCTGAGCAAGCCGGTGCGCGCCGAGCTGGTGACCGAGATGCTGCGCCGCTGGGTGCTGGGCGAGGGGCTGCCGGCCGGGGCGCGACCGGGTGTGTCGGCGAAGGCCGTCACCGTGCCGCTGGAGCCGGCTTCAGCCTCCTGATTTTCATAATTCATTAAAAGACAACGTGTTGCGATTGGCTGTGTCGGGCTTGCTGGCCGCCTTGGCGCGCCATCGATATCTTGAACATAGTAATCATTTCCAGTGATGGGTCCGCCGGCGCCTGGCCGGCGTTCGCCCCCAGCGCCCGGTCCACGGAGATGTCACCATGACCAGCGAGAGCATCCTCGAGAAGTTCGAGTTCTACCGGAACGCCCGCCCCGAATTCCAGCAGAAGGTCCGCAGCGCCGGGCAGCTGGTGCGCGTCAAGCCCGGCGGCTTCTTCGTCTGCGAGGGCGAGCACGCGCCCGGCGTGGGGCTGATCGGCCAGGGCGCGCTGCGCGTGTACAAGGCCAGCGCGTCGGGCCGCGAGATCACGCTGTACTGGGTGCGCGCCGGCGAGTTGTGCCTGCTGAACCTGCTGGGCGCGTTGACGGGCGTCAGTTCGCCGGCCAGCGCGCGCGTGGAGGAGGAAGTGGTTGCGCTCGTGATCCCGCCCGACACGTTCCGCGGTTGGATCGGCGCCGAGCCGGCGCTGCGCACGCACGTGTTCTCGATCATGGCCGCGGGCATGACCGACGTCATGTCGCTGGTCGAGGAGATCGCCTTCAAGAAGCTGGACCTCAGGCTGGCGCAGTTCCTGTGCGACGGGTTCTTCGGCCCCGAAGGTTCGCGCGAACTGCAGGTGACGCACGAGGCCATCGCCGCCGAGCTGGGAGCCGCCCGCGAGCCGATCAGCCGCCTGCTGAAGGATTTCGAGAACCAGGGCGCGATCCTGCTCGGGCGCGGCCGCATCACGCTGAACAACCCGGACGGGCTGCGCGCACTGTTGACCACCGGGAGCTAGCCAACCGGCTGTCGCACAACACGATCCGGGTTTCGAAAAAAAAGACCGCCATGTGTGACCAAGGTCACAGATGGCGGTTTCGCATTTGAGTATCGTTATCCCTGAAGCAGGATTGGCGGTCCCGTCGAAGGGTGGGCAACCTGCGCGACCGGCGGTGGGTGCGTCGCCCGCGACCCTCCCGCCGGGACAACGACGGGACCGCCTTGCTCCAGCCCCCGACCCCCGGCCGCCAGCGGCCGCGACGGGCGGGGCGGCGGTGACGGGGGGACGATGCGCGGAGCCTGCACACACATCACGCGACCGTGGTCGCGGCTGACCAGCGGAGCGATGCGGAGATCGGTGGGAGCGGCTGTGGCGTTGGCGGTGCTTTGGACCGCGGCCGACAACGCCATGGCCCTCCCCCGGTACACCGCCAGGTACGGTCAGGACTGCCGCCTGTGCCACGTGAACCCGACCGGCGGCGGGCTGCGCAACGCGTACGCGTCGCAGGTGCTGGTGCCGACCGAACTGGCGGGTGGGGCGTCGAGGCCGGCCACGGGGGATGATGCCGGCTTCGCCCTGCCCGTCGACGTGACCCTGGGCGCCGACCTGCGCACGCTGGCGTACTGGCAGGAGTCCGGCCCGAGCATGCTGCTGGCGATGCAGGGCGACGTCTACGTCGGCCTGGCCGCGCCCGGCGACATCCAGGTCTATGCCGAGATGGGCCCGCACGAGGCCGAGGCCTTCGGCCTGGCCTACGACATCATCCCGCACGGCTATCTCAAGGCCGGGCGCTTCACGCCGGACTACGGCTGGCGCTTCGACGACCATCGCCTGTTTTCGCGCCGCTTCCTGTTCACGCCCGACGGCATCGACGACCCGCACGCGCTGCTGGGCGAGGGCGTCGAGGCGGGCATCGCCGTGGGCGGGCTGTCGGCGACGGCGTCGGCCACGCAGGGCGGGCAGGAGATCGGCGATGC
>CAINDZ010000398.1 GCA_903847545.1 uncultured bacterium
ATGACGATCAGGTGGGCGTCCTCGTAGACGACGTCCAGCGCGATGGCCTGCGGCTCGGCGCTGAGCGCCTCGCGCGCCGTCGTCGTGAAGGTGACGACCTGCCCGGGCTTCAGGCGGAACGAGGCGGGGCGCTCGCGGCCGTCGACGGCGACGGCGCCGGGCCGGTCGAGGTCGGCGCGCACGCGGCTGCGCGAAAGATCGGGACAGGCGGCGGCCAGGAACACGTCCAGCCGCGTCCCGTCGTCGGCGGGGCCCACGACGAAGGTGCGCGGCCCGGCGTGATGCTCAGGCATCTTCGGGCCGATCGGCGCCGGTCGCGGCGGCCTCGGGCTCCGCGGCTGCCGGCGGGGCGTGGTTGTCGGCGGCGGCGTGGCTGTCGGCGGCGGGATGGCTGTCGGCGGCTGCATCCTTGGGCTTGCCCTCGCGCATCAGGCTGATGAAGAGCACGACGCCCCCCAGGCTGACGCCGATGTCCGCGACATTGAACGTGTAGAAGCGGTGGTCGCCGAGGCCCAGGTCGATGAAGTCGACCACCAGCCCGCCGTAGAACACGCGGTCGACCAGGTTGCCCAGGGCGCCGCCGAAGATGGCGGCCATCGCCGACAGGCGCAGCGTGTCGCGCGGGCGGCTGGTGACGTACAGCCAGGCCAGGAAGACGGCGGCAGCCGCGCTGATGGCCACGAGCGCCCAGCGGCCGATGGGGAACAGCCCCATCGCCGAGCCCGGGTTGCGCACGTAGATGAAGCGGGCGAAGTCGCCGATGACGTCGATGCGCCCCTGCAGGGCGGGGACGTTGGCGAGCACCAGGCGCTTGGTGACGAAGTCGACCACAAGGACGAGCGGCGCCCAGAACCAGGGCCGCCACAGGCGCAAAGACATCAGGCGTCCCCCGCCTCTTCCTTCTCCTTGCACTCGATGCACAGGCGGGTGTACGGCAGGCGCTTCAGGCGCTCGGGCGCGATCGCCTTGCTGCACTCGAGGCACTTGCCGTAGGTGCCGTCCTCGATGCGCCGCAGCGCCTCCTCGATGCTGTACAGGTAGCGCCCCTCGGCGTTCGCGAACTTGATGGTCGTCTCGTAGAGGAACTCGTCCGAGCCCTGGTCCGCCATGTGGTTCGAGTGGGCCTTGCCCGTCTCGAGACCCGACAGGTCGGTATGCTTGATGACCTTCTCATGCTGAGCCAGCGACTGCATCACGCGCTCCTTCTCGTCCAGGAGCAGCTTGCGGAATCGCTGGAGTTCGGTCTTTCGCATGGGGTTCCTCCAAAGTCGCCTGGCGCCCGTCCCGGCCCTACGCCCGGTCCAGGGCGATGTCGACCTCGTTCTCGTCCAGTTTCAACGATTCTTTATAAGCCAAATCGCGCGTCGAGGCAACGGTCACGGCCAGCGTCTCGGCCATGATCCGGGCCGCGTGGCGGGCCACCGCGGCCATGACGGCGTCGGGGCCGCCGACCCGCAGCTCGATGCGGTCGGAAACCGCCAGCCCGCTGGTCTTCCGCAGGTTCTGCACCTTGTTGATGATCTCGCGGCACAGGCCCTCGGCCCGCAGGTCGTCCGTCAGGGTCGTGTCCAGGGCCACCGTCAGGCCGCCCCCGGCGGTGGCGGCGTAGGGCGGCACGCCCTCCTCGGCCACCAGGACCTCCTCGAACGTGAACTCAGCCGGCTGCCCGGCCACGTCCAGGGTGACCTTGCCCTCGGCCCGCAGGCCCATGATGGCGGCCGGGGACATCGCCGTGATGGCGGCGGCCGCGGCCGGCGCCTGCTTGCCGAAGCGCGGGCCGAGCGCCCGGAAGTTGGCCTTCGCCGACAGCAGCACCACGCTGCGCGGGTCGTCGACCAGCCCCAGCTCCTTCACGTTCAGTTCCTCGCGCACATAGCCGCCCAGCAGCGGGTCGGCCACCAGCGCGGCGGCCCGCCCGTCGTCGCTGTGCAGCAGCAGGCGGCCCAGCGGCTGGCGCGTCTTGAGCGCCGCCTCCTGGCGCACGCTACGGCCGAGCCCGACCACCGCCTGCGCGGTGGCCATGGCGTCCTCGAGGGCGCGGTCGACCAGCGCCGCGTCGACGGCCGGGAAGTCGGCCAGGTGGACCGAGGCGTCGGCGTCGCGGTGGGCGGCCAGGCCGCGCCAGATCTCCTCGGCCGTGAACGGCACGAAGGGCGCCAGCAGGCGCAGCGAGGCGTCTAGCACCGTGTAGAGCGTGTTGAAGGCGGCGCGCTTGTCGGCGGCGTCGGCGGTGCCCGAGGCGTCGCCCTTCCAGAACCGGCGGCGGCTCAGGCGCACGTACCAGTTGCTGACGTCGTCGAGCACGAACGCGCCGAGCGTCTTGGCGGCGCGGCTCAGGTGCAGCGCCTCGACGTCCTCGCGCACGCTTGCCGTCACGCTCTGCAGGCGGCTCAGGATCCAGCGGTCGAGCTGGTCGGCGCTCGGCGCCGGCGCGGCGTCGGGCACGAAGCCGTCGAGGTTTGCGTACATCGAGAAGAACGCGTACGTGTTCTCGAGCGTGGCCAGCAGCTTGCGCTGCGCCTCCTTGACGCCCTCGCGGTCGAAGCGCGTCGGCATCCACACCGGGCTACAGCTGACCATGTACCAGCGCAGCGGGTCGGCGCCCTCGTCCCGCATGATCTCCATGGGATCGACGGTGTTGCCGATGCTCTTGGACATCTTCTTGCCCTTCTTGTCCAGGATCAGCTCGTTGACCAGGCAGCTCTTGTAGCTGCTGCGGCCGGTCAGGAAGGTGCTGATGACAAGAAGCGTGTAGAACCAGCCGCGCGTCTGGTCGATGCCCTCGCTGATGAAGTCGGCAGGGAACTGGTTCTCGAACAGCTCGCGGTTCTCGAACGGGTAGTGGTACTGCGCGAACGGCATGCTGCCGGAGTCGAACCAGCAGTCGATGACCTCGCTGGTGCGCCGCATCGTGCCGCCGCAGCCGGGGGCGCGACAGGCGAACTCCAGCCTGTCGACGTGCGGGCGGTGCAGGTCCAGCTGCGACTGGTCCACGCCGGTCAGCTCGGTCAGCTCGGCGCGCGAGCAGGGCAGGTGCTGCCCGCCGCACTTGTCGCACAGCCACACGTTCAGGGGCGTGCCCCAGAAACGGTTGCGGCTCAGGCTCCAGTCGATGGCGCCCGACAGCCAGTTGCCGAAGCGGCCCGCCCCCACCTCGGGCGGCGCCCAGGTGATGTCCTGGTTGGCCTGCACGAGCTGCTCGCGCATGGCGCTGGTGCGGATGAACCAGCTGGGCGTGGCCAGGTAGATGAGCGGGTTGTCGCAGCGGTCGTGGTACGGGTACTCGTGCGTATAGGCTTCCTCATGCACCAGCGAGCCCTGCTCGGCCAGGTGGCGGATGATCTTCCGGTCGGCGGCCTTCACGTGCAGGCCGGCCCACGGCGCCACCTCGGCGGTGAACTGGCCGTTGGCATCGACCGGGCGCATGAAGGCCAGGTCCTCGCGCTGGCCGACCTGGTAGTCGTCCTCGCCGAAGGCCGGCGCCATGTGCACGATGCCCGTGCCCGAGTCCAGCGTCACGAAGTCGGCGGCCACGACCACGAAGGCGCGCTTGTCGCCGGGCGAGACGAACGGCAGCAACTGCTCGTAGCGGCGGCCCAGCAGGTCGGCGCCCCTGCACGTCGACAGCACCTCGACCTCGCCGAGGGCGGCCAGCACGGGGATGCGCGCCTCGGCCAGGACCAGCACCTGGCCGCCGAAGCGCACGCGGGCGTAGGTGAAGTCGCGGCCGACGGCCAGCGCGACGTTCGACGGCAGCGTCCAGGGCGTCGTGGTCCAGGTGACGAAGTACTCGTCAGCCTCGGCGGACTTCAGCTTCACGTACACGCTCGGGTCGTTCACCGTGCGGTAGCTGTTGGCCATCTCGTGGCTGCTGAGCGGCGTCGCGCACACCGGGCAGTACGGCACCACCTTGTGGCCCTGGTAGAGCATGCCCTTGGCGTGGAACTGCCCCAGGATCCACCACACCGACTCGATGTAGTTGTTGTCGTAGGTGATGTACGGGTTCTCGAGGTCGACCCAGTAGCCGACGCGCTCGGTGAACTCGTCCCAGACGCCCTTGCACGACCAGACGCTCTCGCGGCACTTATCGTTGAAGGGTTCGAGGCCGTAGTCGAGGATCGCCTGCGCGCCCTGGATGCCCAACTGCTTCTCGACGCTGCGCTCGACCGGCAGCCCGTGCGTGTCCCAGCCCGCCTTGCGAACGACGCGGTGGCCGGTCATGGTCTTGTACCGGCACATGATGTCCTTGCACAGGCGCGCCATCACGTGGTGCACGCCCGGCATGCCGTTGGCCGTCGGCGGTCCCTCGTAGAACACCCAGTCGGGGCAGCCGGCGCGCGCGGCAATGCTGCGGCGGAAGGTGTCGTTCCGCTTCCAGAAGCCGTTGACCAGCTCCTCGGACTGCGCGTCGTGGAACTTGCGGGCCAGCGCCGGATACAGCGACGCGCCGTCGTGGCGGGCGCCGTCGGGTGTGTGCTCGGGGGCAGGCATGGTCCTCTACATCCTCGTTGCGGCTACCGGGCGCCCGTGGGGCCGCCGGCGGCGCCGGCCGGGCCCGGCGCCCGTGGTCAGAACTCGGCGGCGGCCAGGAAGCCGGTCACCAGCGCCTCGAGGCGGGGCTGGGCCTCGTTGGCCACGCGGATGATCTCGCTGACGTCGGCCGGCTTGAGCGCATCCGGGAAGCAGGCGTCCGTCACCACGGACAGCCCGATCACGCGCATCCCGCCGTGCACGGCGGCCAGGCACTCGGGCACGCTCGACATGCCGACCGTGTCGGCGCCGATGGCCCGCAGGAAGCGGTACTCGGCGGCCGTCTCCAGGTTGGGCCCGGCCACCGCGACGTAGACGGCGCGCTTGAGCGCCAGGCCCGCCTTGAGGGCCACGCCCTCGATGCAGGCCAGGAAGCGACGGTCGTACGGCTCGGACATGTCGGGAAACCGCGGCCCCAGCCGGTCGTCGTTGTCGCCGATGAGCGGGTTGTCGCCCATCAGGTTGACGTGGTCGGTCATCACCGTGATGTCGCCGGGCGCGAACTGCGGGTTCATGCCGCCGACGGCGTTGCTCATCAGCAGCGCGCGGCACCCGAGGGCCTTCATCACGCGGACGGGAAGGGCCACCTCGCGCATCGTGTAGCCCTCGTAGAAGTGGATGCGTCCCTGCATCGCCATGACGCGACGGCCGCCGAGGGTGCCCAGCACGAGTTGCCCGACGTGGCTCTCGGCCGTCGACTCCTTGAAGTGCGGGACGTCGCCGTAGGCGATGACGCACTCGGTCTCGATGCGGTGGCCGAGCTCGCCGAGGCCGGTGCCCAGCACCAGCCCGATCTCGGGCTCGAACGAGGTGCGCGACCGGATGAAGGCGGCCGCTTCCTGGATTTGTGTCCAGTAGGCGCTCACGGTGCTCCTTGCGGCGGAAGGGCCGGAAATGGGCGTTTCGCCCGCCGGGCGAGGTAAACTAGCACGCCGCCGCAGGCCGACCAAGGGAAAGGTTCCCCGCCCCCGGGCGGCCCGTGCCGGCAAGCCGAGGACCCGGCGGCCGGGCCACCGGGTCCTGGATCGGGAGCCTTCTCGGGCCGATGGCCCGGCGGGCTCAGACGTTCTCGACCTCGGTCTCGACGTCGTTGACGACCGGTTCGGGGCGCCAGTTCTCCTGGGCGTTGGCCGGAGCATTGGCGGCCGGGGCGGCGGTTTCGACGAGGCTCCCGGCGATCAGGCCGTTGACGTCATCCTCGATCGCGCCGATGGGCGCGGCCGGTGCGTGCGTGGCGGCCGGCAGCGGAGCCGGCGCGGGAGCCGGCGCCGCATTGTGGACCTGCGCCGAGCGACCGGGGACGTAATCGCGCCAGATGTCCCCGGCGGCCTGGGCCGCAGGCGCCGCCGGGGCGACCGGGGCGGCGGGTGTCGGGGCGGGCGCCGTGTAGGCGTGGCTGGTCGGCACCGCGGGCGCCGCATGGGCCTGCGGGTGCGCCGCATACGAGGGAGACGGCACCACATACGGCTGGGCCGGCGCCGGCCCCCACGCCGCCGTCGGCGCGGGCTGCATGTACGGCGCGACGGGCTGCGGCCCGTAGGCCGGGTGCTGGTTCCAGGGCATCGGCACGGGGCCGGCCTGCGGCGCGGCCGGCGTGGCGTGCGTGACCACGGCATCGGCGATCTCGCCCAGCCGCCGGTCGAGGTCCTCGAAGTCGGTGCGGTGCGCGTCGACGAACTGGATCTGGGCCTCCGCCAGCGAGCGGAAGCGCGCCAGGTAGGTCTCCTTCTCGCGGCGCAGGCCGATCAGCTCGCGGCGCAGCTCGTCGGTGCGCAGGCGGCACTCCTCCATCACGCCGCGCGCCTTCTGCTCGGCCTCGCGGATGATGAGTTCGCCTTCGCGGGCCGACGCCTCGCGCGCCTCCTGCGTCAGGCGCTCGGCCGTCAGCAGGGTGTCGCGCAGGCTCTTCTCGAGCGTGTGGTACTCGCCCAGGTTGTCCTCGAGCTCGAGCGTGCGCTCGCGGATCTGCTTGCTGTCCATGAGCACGGCTTCGTATTCGTCAGCCAGCGTGTTCAGGAAGGCGCGCACCTCGTCGCAGTCGAAGCCACGCATCGACCGGGCGAAGTCCTGCTTCCGCACGTCAAGGGGGGTGATCCTCATGTTCGGTCCTCCGGCAGGGTACGGCCGGGGACCCGCGACCAGGGCCGGGCGGGTCGCAAACGACACCGCCGGGCGGCAGCAACTGGTCAGGCGCCG
Organism: uncultured bacterium; assembly: GCA_903847545.1. Lineage (GTDB taxonomy): Bacteria > Krumholzibacteriota > Krumholzibacteriia > LZORAL124-64-63 > LZORAL124-64-63 > CAINDZ01. The sequence goes on from CAINDZ010000398.1 coordinate 6,727, forward strand.
GCCTGCATGATCATTCTCACCAGGAGCTGTATCAAGAGCCATGCCAGCATCGGCGAGAGGTCCAGACCGGGGATGGGCAGCAGCTTGCGCAGGGGCGCCAGGACCGGCTCGGTCAGGCGTATCACCCACAACAGCAATTCGTTACGTGGATACGGGTTCACCCAGCTGAGGATCACGCGCGCCGCGATGACCCACGAGTAGACCCGCAGGACGGCCAGGGCAAGTCTGGCGATGTCCATGGCATTCCTTCCCCCCGGCGTGCGGCCGGGGTCCGTTGCTCAGCAGTCGTCCGGGGCGAAGATGGCCCCGCCGATCCGCACGATGGTGGCCCCCTCGAGGATGGCCGCCTCGAAGTCGTCGCTCATGCCCATGCTCAACTCGGGCAGGGCCAGGCCGGTGCGCGCGCGCTCACGTGCGGCCTGCTCGCGAAGGCCCGCGAAGGCCCGGCGGGTGGTGGCCTCGTCATCGCCGTAGCCGGCCATCCCCATCAGGCCGCGCAGCTCCAGGCCGGGCAGGCCGCCCACGGCGTCGACCAGGCGCGGCAGGTCGGCGGGCGCCACGCCGTGCTTCTGTTCCTGGCCGGTCAGGTTGACCTCCAGGAGGACGGGCTCGCGCCGCCCCTCCTCGCGCGCGCGCCCCGAGAGGATGCCGGCCAGCTCCGCCGAATCGACGCCGTGCAGCAGCGCGAAGCGCCCGGCGGCGCGGGCGGCCTTGTTGCGCTGCAGGTGCCCGATGAAGTGCCAGCGCAGCGTCGAGGGGTCGACGCCCGTGCCTGCAAGAAGGCCCGCCAGGTCGTCCTGGCGGGCCAGTGCGTCGCTCACGCGGTTCTCGCCGAGGTCCCGCTGGCCCGCCAGGCAGGCCTCGAGCACCAGGGGCAGCGGCACGTACTTGGTGACCGCCACCAGCAGCACGTCGCCCGGGTCGCGCCCGGCGCGCGCGCAGGCCCCGGCGATCCGTTCGCGGATCGCGGCGAGGCGCCCGGCCACCGGCCGGGGATCCATCACTGCCAGCGCAGCAGCAGCGTCGTCGGGTCCAGTTCCATCCGGACCTGGGCCGGCTCGGCGCTGGCGTGCTCCTTGAGCACCTTCAGGTTGATGCGCCCGTTCTCGGTCGCCAGGCGCAGCAGGACCGAGAGGTCGGCGTCGTAGCGTGCGATCTCGGTCGGGATGCCGCGCGCGTCCAGCTCCTGCCCCTCGCGGTGCAGCAGGCCGCTGGTCCACATCTCGGCGTTCCACTGGCGCGCCAGCTTGCGGAGGGCGTCGATCTCCCACTGCTCGGTGCTCTCGAACCGCGGGGTGCCGTCCATGATCACCATGTCGGGCGTGAAGCCGGTGGTCTCGGCCAGGAAGGCCGCCGAGTGCTCCAGCTTCTCGACGCTGAAGAACTTGCGGTTGTAGACCAGGATGTGCCGGTTGCGCTCCATCTGCAGCTGCTTCTGCGGCACCTCGTCCATGGCCAGCGACTCGGCCATGGCGTGGAAGATCTGGTCGAAGAAGTCGTTGATGTGCTCGACGGACTCCTTGGTGGAGATGTAGAGCACGCGCTTGCCCTGCAGCAGCTTGTCCACGGCCAGGCCGATCAGGAAACCGGTCTTGCCGCCGCCGTTGCGGGACAGCACCACGCCGATGTTGCCGGCCCCCAGGCCGCCGCCGATGGCGCGGTCGAACACGCGGACCGGGCTGCGCTCGATCATGGTCTTCTCGGGCATCGTCATCCTCACTCGCTGACGGTCGTGGCGGCGGCCCTGGCGGTCGCCGGCTGTGTCCTAGTGGCCCTCGGCCCTCTTGTCCTGGAACTTCTTGACCAGCTGCTCGGTCACCTCGGCCGGGGCCGGGGCGTACCGCGCGAACTCCATGGTGAACTCGGCCTTGCCGGCGGTCGCCGAGCGCAGCACCGACGCGTAGCCGAACATCTCGGCCAGCGGCACGTTGGCGTCGACGCGGACGAAGCCCTCGTCCTCGGTCGTGCCGACGATGACGCCGCGGCGCTGCATCAGGGTCTTGATCATCTCGCCCTGGTACTCGGTGGGGCCCTCGAGCGACACCAGCATCAGCGGCTCGAGCGCGACCGGCTTGCCGTGGTTGTAGAACTTGCGGACCGCGGCGCGGCAGGCGACCTGGAAGGCCATGTCGCTGGAGTCGACCGCGTGCGAGGCGCCGTCCTTCAGCGTGACGCGGAGGCCCTGCACGGGGGCGCCGATGAACTGGCCGTGGTCGACCGAGCCGGC
>CAINDZ010000399.1 GCA_903847545.1 uncultured bacterium
ACGCGGCAGCTGTGGCCCACGATCGAGCGCTCGACGCGCCCTCCCGAGATCATCGAACCGCTGCCGACGATGCTGTCCTCGACGATGCCCGGCAGGGGGCCGTCGGCCGCCACGCCGTGCACCGTCTTGCTGGGCGGCAGCGGCGGCTGCCACGCGCGGAAGTGCCACTGCGGGTCGTAGAGGTCGAACTGGGGCTTGCGCCGGGTCAGCTCCATGTTCGCCTCGTAGTAGCTGTCGAGCGTGCCGATGTCGCGCCAGTACCACGACTTCCCCGTCTCGGGATCGCGGAACGGCAGCGCGTACACCTCGCCGCGCGACACCATCTCGGGGATGATGTTGCGCCCGAAGTCGTGCCGCGACTCGGCCTGCTTCACGTCGTGGCACAGCTCGCGCACGAGGCTCTCGGTGTCGAAGACGTAGACGCCCATGTTGACCAGGCAGTGGTCGGGGTCGCCGGGGATCGTCTTCGGGTCGGCCGGCTTCTCCTCGAACCCGACCACCTTCCAGTTCTCGTCGACCTCGAGGATGCCGAACTGGTCGGCGCCTTCCTTCGGCACGACGGCCGCGCACAGGCTCAGGCGCGCGCCCTTCTCCTCGTGGAATTCGAGCAGCTTCGCGTAGTTCATGCGGTAGACGTGGTCACCCGAGAGGATCAGCACGCGACGCGGGCGGCGCTCCTCGAGCAGGTAGATGTTCTGGTACACGGCATCGGCCGTGCCCTGGTACCACTTCTGGCCCACGCGATGCTGCGGCGGGATGCGGTAGAGAAACTCGTCGGCCTCGTAGCTGAAGATGTTCCAGCCGCGCTGCAGGTGCTGGTCCAGCGAGAACGACTTGTACTGCGTCAGCACGTAGATCTGCCGCAGGCCGCTGTTGACGCAGTTCGAGAGCGTGAAGTCGATGATCCGGTAGGCCCCGCCGAACGGCACCGCAGGCTTCGAGCGGTCGCGCGTCAGCGGGTACAAACGTTCGCCCTGGCCGCCGGCCAGGACCAGGCTCAGCGTGCCGCGAACCAATTCCCTGTTGCTCAACCCGACTACTTTCCGGTGCCGGCGGCTGCCCGCCGCCGCCACGCTCAGCTCCGGTGGGCCAACCGCTCGTCCAGGAGGTTCTTGACCGTCGTCAGCAGCTCGGTCACGTCGGACGACTTCGTCACGTAGGCATCGGCGGCCCACGTCAGGTAGTTGTCGCGGTAGCTGGAGAAGGCGGTGTTCAGGACGACAGGAATGCTGTTGTTGCGCTCGAGGATGCGCTGCAGCGCCTCGATGCCGTCCATCCCCGCCATGCGGATGTCCAGGACGACCAGGTCGGGCTGCATGGTGTCGACGAACTCGAGCCCCTGGGCAGCATTGCTCGCGGTCATCGTCTCGAAGCCGGCGCGTCGCAGTTCGGTCTCGTAGAGAAGCCTCAGGTGGGGCTCGTCATCGACGATCAGGACCTTTGCCATAATTCGCCCTCCCTTGCGAATCGGTGGCTCCCCGTGGGCGCTCCGCTCGCAATGTACCGCCGGCCACTGAAAGTCGCCACTCAAATCACCGTTCCCGCCGTCCCCGCCCTAGCCTTTCGGCAAGGGCAGGATGAACCAGAATGCCGCCCCGCCCTCCGGCCGGTTGGCCGCCCCGGTGACCCCGCCGTGCGCCTTGATGATCTGCGCGCAGATGGTCAGTCCCAGGCCCGATCCGGTGGGCTTGGTCGAGAAGAACGGCGAGAACAGCCGCTTGCCGTCGCCATCTGCAAAACCCGGACCGGAATCGAGCACCTCGACCTTCAGCCCGCCCTCGATCAGGCTGGTCCTGACGATGACCTGCCCGCCCATCGATTGCGCCTGCAGGGCGTTCATCAGGTAGTTCTGCAACACCTGCTGGATCTCGCCGGGATGGCATTCCAGGGCCGTTTCGCCGCAGCCGGGCTCGACCGCCAGCCCGACGCCGGCCCCGTCCAGCTCGCCCCGGAACCGCTCGGCCGTCTCGGCG
>CAINDZ010000400.1 GCA_903847545.1 uncultured bacterium
CGTTGAGCGTGGTGAACGGGTAGTCGCGCAGCAGCGACGCGTAGAACGCCGGGTGGGCGCCGATGACGGCGTTGCCGCGCTCGCGGTCCGGGTCGGTGCGGTGGCCCACGCCGTCGAGGATGCACAGGACGACTTTCGGGGCGCCCGGTTCGGTGGTGTTACCTGTCGCGGCGTCGTGCGTCATGCCGGGTCCAGCCCTTCAGTCGGGGTCGAAGCTGCCGGCGGGCACCTGCCACAGCTCGGTCTCGCCGAGCGCGGCCAGGATCATGTCCGCCAGGGGATAGGTGTCGCGCTGCGGGTCGGCGTCGCCGTCCGCCTGCGTCTCGAAGCCGGCGCCGGCCTGCAGGACCGCGCGCGTGATCTCGCGCCCGTCCGCCAGCAGCTGCGTCACGCGCAGGCGGCCCCGCCGCACCAGGTACACGGCCGGCACCACCGGGTGCAGCAGCTGGTCGGGCGCCAGGGGGAGCACGCGCCGCACCTGGGCCAGCTCGCCGGCCAGGTCCGGCTGGCGCGAGAACAGGTGCTCGTCGCGCCGGAGGCTCAGCAGGGGGGCGGGGTCGGCGGGCACGTCTGGGCTCTCCACTCGCTTGCCGGGAACGGGGTTGCGTCGCTGACAGGATACGCCCGGCCGGGGCGGGCGCAAACCGGAATCGCCCGCCGTCGGGGTGGTCCCGCCCGGGCCCGCATTTTTGGGGTTGCGGACCTATATCCGACGAGGTTAGTATTAATTTCGCAATATTGATTTTCAATTTCGTGGTCAAAAACCACCCGCAGGGGCGGTCCGGCCACGAGCGCGGGCGACGGGGCGGACGTGTAAGGGCGGGGTCGGAGGCAGCATGACCAGGCGCGGAATCCTGACCGGGCGCGGAGCATGGGGCGGCTTGTTGGCGGCGGCATTGGTGGCGCTGGTGGCGTCGTCGACGCCCGTGTCGGCGCAGCTGAACGAGGAGGCGGTCGAGTACCAGGAGCACCTGGGCGCGATCGTGCCGGGCGACATCGTCCTGAAGGACGAGCAGGGCCAGCCCGTGACCACGGGCGACCTCTTCGACAAGCCGACCATCCTGATGATGGTCTACTACGAGTGCCCGGGCATCTGCACGCCGCTGCTGAACGAGGTGGCCGACATCCTCGGCAAGAGCCAGTTGGACCCGGCGAAGCAGCCGTTCCAGCTGGTGGCCGTCAGCTTCAACCCGGACGACTCGTTCGAGACGGCGCGCATCAAGCGGGCCAACTACCTGAAGCTGGTCGGCCGGCCGCTGCCCGAGTCGGCGTGGCGCTTCATGACCGCCGACCAGGCGTCCATCGACCGCATCGCCGGCGCCGTCGGCTTCCGCTACAAGAAGGCGGGCGCCGACTTCACGCATCCGGGCGGGCTGGTGATCCTGTCGCCGGACCGGAAGATCACGCGCTACCTGCTCGGCACCGAGTTCCTGCCGTTCGACTTCCAGATGGGCGTCTACGAGGCCTCGAAGGGCACCGTGATGCCCACGACGGCGCGACTGATGAAGATGTGCTTCAGCTACGATCCCGAGGGCCGGACCTACGTGTTCAACATCATGCGCGTGACCGCGTTCGTGATGCTGACGACGCTCGTCTTCTTCGGTGCGTTCCTGTACTACACGACCCGCCGCAAGCGGCGCGGGGAGGGTTGATCCGATGGCAGAATCGAAGACCGGGCCCGCCTGGACCGGCAGCTACCTGCAGGACTACGGCAGCCGGCGGGGCCTGCTTGCCTGGCTGACGACGACCGACCACAAGCGCATCGGCCTGATGTACATGGCGGCGATGTTCGCGTTCTTCACGGTGGCGGTCCTGCTCGGCCTGCTCATCCGCCTCGAGCTGATGAACCCGGGCATGCAGTACGTGACGCCGCGCGTGTACAACTCGCTGTTCACGCTGCACGGCGTCATCATGATCTTCCTGTTCATCGTGCCGGGCATCCCGGCGGTGATGGGCAACTTCATCCTGCCGCTGCAGCTGGGCGCGGACGACGTCTCGTTCCCCAAGCTGAACCTGGCCTCGTGGTACGTGTACATCGCGGGCGCGATCCTGGCGCTGATGTCGCTGTTCGTGGGCGGCGGCGTGCCGGACACCGGCTGGACGTTCTACGCGCCGTACGCGCTGCGCTCGGGCAGCAACGTCTCGCTGGCCGTGTTCGCGGCGTTCGTGCTGGGCTTCAGCTCGATCATGACGGGCATGAACTTCATCACGACCATCCACCGGCTGCGCGCCCCGGGCATGGGCTTCTTCCGCATGCCGCTGTTCTGCTGGGGCCTGTACGCGACGTCGTGGATCCAGGTCATCGCCACGCCGGTCGTGGGCATCACGCTGCTGCTGGTGATCATGGAGCGCGCCCTGGGCATCGGGTTCTTCGACCCGGCGCGCGGGGGCGACCCGGTGCTGTACCAGCACCTGTTCTGGATCTACTCGCACCCGGTCGTGTACGTGATGATCCTGCCGGCGATGGGCGTCATCTCCGAGATCCTGCCGACGTTCGCCGGCCGCACCGTCTTCGGCTACAAGGCGATCGCGCTGTCGTCGATGGCCATCGCCATCGTCGGCTACATGGTCTGGGGACACCACATGTTCACCGTGGGCATGAGCGACACGGCGCGGCGGGTCTTCAGCATCCTGACGTTCCTGGTGGCCATCCCCACCGGCATCAAGGTCTTCAACTGGATGGCCACGCTCTACAAGGGCTCGATCCGCATCGAGCCGCCGCTGCTGTGGGCGCTGGGGTTCATCTTCCTGTTCTCGATCGGCGGCCTGACGGGCCTGGTCAACGGCGCCCTGTCGACGGACATCCACGTGCACGACACGGCCTTCGTGGTGGGCCACTTCCACTACACGATGTTCGGCGGCGCGGGGGTGGGGCTGTTCGCGGCCCTGCACTACTGGTGGCCCAAGGTGTTCGGCCGCATGTACAACCGGAAGGTGGCCAACTGGGCGTGGGGCATCTTCATGGTCGGCTTCAACCTGCTGTACTTCCCGATGCTGGTGCTGGGCATCATGGGCATGCCGCGCCGCTACGCCGACTACCTGCCGCGCTTCCACGGGCCCGAGCTGGTCTCGACCGTGGGCTCGTGGGTGATGGTGTCGGGCATCATCCTGATGGCCTGGAACCTGGTGCGCGCGATCAAGCGCGGCGCGCCCGCGGGCGACAACCCCTGGGGCGGCACCACGCTGGAGTGGCAGACCACCTCGCCGCCGCCGCAGCTGAACTTCGCCGCGTCGCCGTCGGTGACGACCGGACCGTATGACCACACCGCGCTGCGCGCCGCCGCGGCGAAGGAGGCCCGCTGATGCGCGCCGAGGGAGCGACCCTGGGGACGCCGGCCGGCGGGCACGCCGCCGCGCACCACGAGCATCGTGACGACATCGGCAGCAAGACCGGCATGTGGCTGTTCCTGTTCACGGAGCTGCTGCTGTTCGGCGGGCTGTTCATCGTCTATGCCGTCTACCGCCACAAGTTCGGCGCCGAGTTCCACGAGGCCGCCCACGAACTGAACAAGGTGATGGGCGTCACCAACACCTTCGTGCTCTTGACCAGCAGCCTGACGATGGTGCTGTCGGTCGGGGCGTTGCAGCGGGCGCGCGTGGCCGAGTCGCTGCGCTGGCTGGGCGCGACCTTCGGCCTGGCCTGCTGCTTCCTGGTCATCAAGTACTTCGAGTGGAGCGCCAAGCACCACCACGGCATCTGGCCGGGCGGCGAGCACCTGCATTCGCTGCCGCCGGGCGAGGGCATGTTCTTCAACCTGTACTTCATGATGACCGGCCTGCACGGCATCCACGTGCTGGTGGGCATGGGCGTCATGGGCGCCATCGCGGCGCGCATCCGCTCGGGCCACGTCTCGGCCTCGCGCTACGCGGCGCTGGAGTTCACGGGCCTGTACTGGCACCTGGTCGACCTGGTCTGGATCTTCCTGCTGCCGCTGTTCTACCTGACGAACTGAGCGGACCGGAGAGGGGATTGACGATGCACGATTCGCACGCAACGGGCGCCGGCGCCCACGCCGCCGCGCACGGCGGCGGCCACGAGGCCCACGCGCCCGTGCCGACCGGCACCTTCGTGATGGTGTGGGTGGCGCTGCTGGCGCTGACCCTGGTGACGGTGGCGGCCTCGGTGTGGTTCCCGGGGAAGGTCGGCATCGGCGTGGCGATGGTGGTCACGCCGATCAAGGCGGCGCTGATCCTCATGTGGTTCATGCACCTCAAGTACGAGACCTTCGTCTTCCGCGCGATGTTCCTGTCGGCGGTCGGCATCCTGGCCCTGGTGATGGGCCTGACGTTCTTCGACTATTCGTTCCTGTGAGAGGGTGGGCATGACGGGAGCCTCCAGTTTTTCGGGGATGGTCGACAAGACCTTCTGGATGATCCTCGGTTCGTCGGTGATCATGCTCCTGGGCATCACCGTCACCATGATCCTGTTCATGGTGAAGTACCGGCGGTCGCGCCATCCCAATCCCAGTGACATCGAGGGCAGCGCCACGCTCGAGACGCTGTGGACCGTGCTGCCCACCGTGCTGGTGATGGTGATGTTCTACTACGGCTGGGCGGGCTTCAAGGTGATGCGCGAGACGCCCAAGGGCGCCATCCCGGTCACCGTGCAGGCGCGCATGTGGTCGTGGTCCTTCAAGTACGAGAACGGCAAGCAGACGACCGAGCTGTACGTGCCGGTGGGGCGGCCAGTGGCCGTGAACCTGGAGTCGGCGGACGTCATCCACAGCTTCTTCGTGCCCGCCTTCCGCGTGAAGGAGGACTGCATGCCGGGCCGCAAGAACCACGCGTGGTTCCAGGCCGAGCGCGAGGGCGTGTACGACATCCTCTGCGCCGAGTACTGCGGCGACAAGCACAGCGCGATGCTGGCCAAGGTCGTGGCCGTGCCCGCCGACACGTTCGACGTCTGGCTCGAGCGCGGGGGCGGCCGGCCCACGGGCGCCAAGCTGCTGCAGTTGAAGGGCTGCGTGGCGTGCCACAGCAGCGACGGCTCCAAGCTCGTCGGCCCCAGCTACAAGGGGCTGTTCGGGAAGAAGGAGCGCGTGATCACCAACGGTGTCGAGCGCGAGATCACGGTGGACGAGGAGTACATCCGCCGCTCGCTGCTGCAGCCGAAGGCCGACGTGGTGGTGGGCTACCAGCCGCAGATGCCCGAGATGGGCAACCAGCTGGACGAGGAGGATATCCAGCTGATCATCGACTACATCAAGCGGCAGTAGGGGCGTGCGGTCGTGAAGGCGTGGCTGGACCTGCTCAAGCTGAGGATCACCGCGGCGTCGACCGTGACGCTGGTGGTGGGCTACGTGATGGCGCGCGGGCGGTTCGACTGGCCGCTGCTGCCGCTGTCGCTGGGCATCCTCCTGCAGGCCTGCGGCGCCGCCGCGTTCAATCAGGTGCAGGACGCGAAGGTGGACGCGTTGATGGCGCGCACCGCCTCGCGGCCCATCCCGTCGGGGCGCATCTCGCGCCGGGCGGCGGGCGCCTACGCCGCGGCGCTGCTGGTGGCGGGCACGGCGCTGCTGTATCCGTTCTCGCCGGCGGCGGCCTGGCTGGGCGTGGGCGCGGCCGTTGTCTACAACCTGGTGTACACGCCGCTCAAGCGCGTGACGCCGTTCGCGGCGCTGCCGGGCGCGCTGATCGGCGCACTGCCCCCGGCCATGGGCTGGACGGCGGCGGGCGGCTACCTGCAGGACCCGGCCATCCACCTGGTGTCGTTCTTCTTCTTCCTCTGGCAGATCCCGCACTTCTGGCTGCTGCTGCTGTTCTACGCGCAGGACTACCAGGGCGGCGGGCTGCCGTCGCTGCTGGACCGCTTCGACCGCGTGCAGGTGCTGCGGTTGACGTTCCTGTGGATCGCGGCGGTCAGCGCCGCGGCGCTGCTGCTGCCGCTGGCGAACCTGTTCGAGCGGCCGCTGCTGGCCTATGTGCTGGCCGGCGCGGGCGCGCTGCTGGTGGTGCGCGCGGTGAAGCTGCTGCGCCTGGCCGTGCCGGGCGTGACGCCGGGCGCGGCGCTGCAGCCGTTCCGCCGGGCCTGCCGGCTGCGCTTCATGGAGATCAACACGTTCGCGCTGCTGGTCTGCGTGCTGCTGGTGGCCGACGCGCTGCTGCTGCCGGGGCGCTAGCGCGCCGCGCCTTCGCCACCCTTCCCGTCGTCCCAGCCCCCGTTCCCGTTCCCGCCGCCGAACCAGCCCTGCTTCCGGAAGTAGGCCAGCAGCCCGACCGCCGTCGCCGCCATCAGGCCGAGCGCGAAGGGGTAGCCCCAGGCCCAGCCCAGTTCCGGCATGTTCCAGCGCGACCTGCCCGTGTCGAAGTTCATGCCGTAGACGCCCGCGATGAACGACAGCGGCATGAAGATGGTGGCGATCACCGTCAGCACGCGCATGATCTCGTTCATGCGGTTGCTCATGACGGAGAGATAGAGGTCGAGCAGGCCGGCGGCGCGGTCGCGCGCGGCCTCGTTCAGGTCGGCCACCTGGCGCGCGTGGTCCAGGCAGTCGCGCAGGTGCAGGCGCGTGGTCTGGCTGAGCGTGGGGATCTCCTCCTCGAGCATGCGGAGGATGACGTCGCGCGTCTGCCACGAGATGCGCTGCCAGGCGGCCAGGTCCCGCTTCATGTCGTGGATGGCGGGCACCTGCACGCGGCGGGGGTTGGTGAAGATGGCGTCCTCGACCTCGTCGATGCGCTTCTCGTAGGCGTCGATGACCGGGAAGTAGAGGTCGACCACCAGGTCGATGATGGCGTAGGCGAGGTAATCCGAGCCGCCGGCCATCAGGCGCGGCCGCTTCTGGCGGATGCGCTCGCGGATCGCGTCGAGGGCGGGCAGCGGGCGCTCCAGGAAGCAGATCA
>CAINDZ010000401.1 GCA_903847545.1 uncultured bacterium
CATGATCGACGCCGACGGACGCACGACCGCCGTGGCCAACCTCTCGGGCCTGTCCCGCTTCTCGCCGGACAGCCGCTGGCTGGCGGGGACCTACAGCGAGGCCGGTCGCTCGGAAGTGTTCGTCGCGCCGGTCGACCAGCCCACCCGGCGCGTGCGCGTCTCGACCGCCGGCGGCGAGGAGCCGCGCTGGGGCAGCGACGGTAAATCCATCATCTACCGCTTCGAGAACACCTGGTTCCGTTCGAGCTTCCAGCCGGGACCGCAGCCGGTCGTCGGGTTGCCCGAGCCCGCGCTGTCGGGACCGTACGTCAATGTCCCCGGTTATTCCCACGACCTGTTCCCCGACGGTAGCCAGTTGCTGGTGCTCGGCTCGGGGAGCAACGAGGCGCGGCGCCTGCGCGTGGTCACGGGGCTGGATGCTCTGTTCGGAACGGGGAAATAGCGCCGGCAGAAGGCAGGCGCCGGCAGACGACTGGTACCGACAGAAGACTTGCGCCGGCGCAACTCGCCGCCTACCCCAGCCCCGCGCTCGCCGCCACGTGCCACACCAGGTAGAACGCGATCCGCAGCGTGACCACCGCCAGGAACCCGGCGTTGCGGAACACCACGACCTGCGCCGCATTCGCCGCGTAGTCCAGCGCGAAGACCAGTGCCCCCACCGTGCCCAGCGCGCGCATCGACGGCGTCAGGTCCTGCGTCAGCGGCTCGATGGCCGCGCACAGCAGGCCGGCGATCCAGTACGCGCGCGCCTGGTGGCGGCCGCGCCACAGCACGCGCGACAGCAGCCACGCCAGCAGCGGGATCGGCACAAGGTAGTAGATCACGCACACGATGATGGCCCCGCCGGGGTAGATGAGCAGCGAGGCGGGGAACGGGATGTGGATGGACGGCAGGCCGTGGCCGCGCGCCAGGGGCTGCGACCAGCCGAAGCCCCAGTCCGAGCCGAGCATTGCCAGGCCGAGCAGCGCCCCGATGATGAGCGGCGCCAGGAAGCGGCGCCGCGCGGAGACCTCGTCATCGAGCAGGTCGGGGATGCCGGTGCGGCGCGACAGCCACACGCCGCCCAGGCCCGCGACGAGCACGATGCCCAGGAACGGCCACGCGAACACCGCGACCTGCGCCGGGCTGCGGAAGGCCGACGGCCCGCCCATGATGGCCAGCTTGATCGCGACGAGCCAGGCCACCAGCAGCAGGAACGGGCCGGTGCGGCGCCAGGCGGGGTGGGTGGTGATCGACGTCATCGGGCACCTGCGCGGGATGGGCGGCGGCAAGCGGAAGGGGCGGCGCGCATCGCCGCCCGGCTTGCTACGCCCACGGCAGGCAGAGGTTGCCCGACTGCGAAATTTCCGGCGCGGGAGCGGCCGCGGCCTGCGGCGGCAACGCTTCCGGCGCGGGCGCTGCCGGCGCCCCGGCCAATGCCGCCAGCGGCCCGTACAACTCGGCCAGCTCGGCGGCGCCCTCGATGACCAGCCTGCTGATGGCGCGGCTCTGCTGCAGCGACCAGTGCGTCGACGCCACCTTGTCGCCCGGGTTGGAGCGCGTGGCGCCCTCGCGCGCCAGGGCCAGCGACTTCTCGCCCACCAGCGTGTTGAGCAGGCGCGTGGAGCGCGTCAGCTCGCCCATGCGGGTTTCGGCGGCGCCCAGGCGCGCCAGCAGCCCGTCGAAGCCGGCGTAGCGGCGCGCCTCCATGTCCTTCAGGGCGCGCGCGGCCAGGCGTTCGGCCGTGGTCGCGGCGGCGCCCGCCTCGGCGACGACGGCCAGCTCGGCTGCAACCTCGCGCCACAGCGCGGCGACGCCGACCGGCGTCGCCGATGCCAGCGCGCGCGCGGTCACCTCGTCGAACGCCACCGGCGCGGGCTGCGCCTGCTCGAGCCACGCCGCCAGCCGCACCTCGTCGAAGCCGTGGATGCGCGCCCCGCCGCCCGTCGCGTTCACCAGACGGCGCTCGCGGGCCCACGTCTCGGCGGCGCCTTCGAACCACAGCCGGAACGAGTTGAAGACCGGCCGCGTCAGCACGCGCCCGTCGCCGCCCCAGGCCGCGGCCTCGGTCACGCTCCAGTGTCCGGTCACGTCCTGGCGATCCTCCATCCAGTGGTACGCCTGGCCTGTGGCCGGGTCCAGGCGCACGCGACGCGTGCCCTGCACCGTGTGGCCGGCGTGCGTGCGGCCGTCGGTCAGCGCCAGGTCCATGCCGACCAGGACCAGCGGGTCGCAGCCCAGCAGGTGCAGCGCCGAGAACGCCGTGCAGGCCACGCTGCCGCCGCTGGGCAGCTGGCGGCAGCCCCACGCCCGCTCCAGCCAGTCGCTGACCGCGCACCCGCGCGGCGCATGGGCGAACCTGCGCCCGGTCGGCACCGCGAAGTGCGCCGGGTTGCCAACGGGACCCGGCAGCAACGCCATACGCTCGAGGTTCGGCACGTCGGTGAAATGCGCGCTCAGGTCGTGGCCCTCGATGGCCACGACGATGTCCGGCGTCACGCCCGCGCGCGCCAGCGCGGGCAGGGCGGTGCTCACCGCGCAGAGGACCGCGCGGCCCTGCAGGGCGCGCAACGTGTCGAGGCAGCCGTCCAGCGAGGGACCGGCGCCGATGACGATGCCCGCATGTCCGCTGAAGGCGCCCGCCAGCGCGTCGAGCGGCGGCATGGCCGCGATGTGCGGCAGGTTCTGCGCAAGGTGCCGCACCCAGCGCGCGGCCGTGTAGTTGAACGTGCTGCTCAGCAGCTCGGCGTCGGCGCGCGCCTGCTTGACCGCCTCCACGAAGCGCGCGAACTCGACGGGATACTCCTGACGCAGCGCGGGCACCGCGCCGGCCAGCAGGCGGCAGGTCAGCATGTCGTTGCGCGCGGCGGCGAAGCCCATCACGCCGGCCAGCGTGCCGACGACGGTCACGCCGTCGGGCGCCGCCAGCTCGCCGCGCGCCAGGGCCTCGCGCGTGCCCGCGCACGGCTCGTAGACGCACACCGCGGCCGAGGTCCGGGCCCGCAGCGCCTCGGCGTGCCAGCCCTGCCCGAACCCGAAGAAGAAGATGATGTCGACGGGGCGATCGTTCAGGAACAGGGCGATCTCGCGGTCCGCCACCGCCCGCGGATCGACCGCCGCGGCCAGTTCCCGACCGGCGGCCTCCAAGAGGGCTGCCGCGCCGGTTGCGCCTGCCGTGCCCGCCGGGGCCGGCCCGGCTGTCGTCGTCGCCGTGCTGGATTCGTTCAAGGTCAACTCCTGCATGGACTTGAAGCACGCCTGGCCGAGGTCGCCCGTGCCCCCGGTCCGCCGTTTCATCGTGTGCCGCGTCCGCAGCGTCCGGCGCCATGTCGGCACCCCCCGCGGAAAGGCAATCCCCGTACCGCGCGGCGCCCGCGCGAGCCCCGGGCCGCGGTTGCCGCCGCCGGTCATCGGTCGTAGGGTTGGGGAGGATGAAGTCGGCACGCGCGGACCGGCCGCCGGGAGGTCGCCCGGCCCGGGACCGCGATCACGCAGGATGCGCCGCGAGGGCGGCGCCGGAGGTAGGGCGATGAAGAGGACCGCCAGTGCAGCCTGGTCCGGCAACCTGAAGGCCGGTCACGGGCGCTTCAGCGTCGGCAGCGGCGCCATCAAGAACCAGAAGTACGACTTCCGCACCCGCTTCGAGGACGAGCCGGGCACCAACCCCGAGGAGCTCATCGCGGCGGCCCACGCGAGCTGCTTCAGCATGGCGCTGAGCGCGCAGCTGGGCGAGCGCGGCATCACGCCCGAGTCGATCGAGACCGAGTGCGCGATCACCTTCGAGGAGCTGACGCTGAAGCGCAGCGTGCTGCGCACGCGCGTCACGGCCCCGGGCGCCGACCGCGCGAAGATCGACGAGGCCGCCGCGGCGGCGAAGGCCGGCTGCCCCATCTCGAAGGTGCTGAACCTGGAGATCGCGCTGGAGCTCGAGTCGAACGTCTGACCGAGCGCCTTGCCCGGAATGCAGCGCGCCCGCGGCTGTCGTGGCCGCGGGCGCGCGTTCGTCCGGAAGCGCCGGCTACTTGATGTACCCCAGCGACCGCAGCTGCTTGCGGATCTCCTCGTCCACCTTCTCGTCCGTCTCGCCCTGGCCGACCGTGGCCGGGCGCAGCGCCAGGTACGACGTCACGCGGTTCTTCTCGATATGCGGCACGCGGCCCTGGCCCATGGGCGACAGGGCCTCGGCCACGATGGCGCCAGGCATGTCCTTGGCCGGCGGCAGGTCCAGCAGCGCGAGCATGGTCGGGCAGATGTCCATCAGCTTCACGCGCGCAATGTTGCCGCCCGCCACGTACAGCGGCGAGCGCACCATGAAGATGCCGTACTCGGCGTGCTCGACGGTGCCCTTGCCCTGGTTGCGCGGGCCGTGGAAGCCGTGGTCCGAGACGATCACCGTCGGGTGGTCGGCCGGGAACCACGACAGCACCTCGCCCACCGCCTCGTCGACCCAGTCGTAGTAGCGCGGCACCAGCTCGGTGAACGCGGCGCGCTCGGCCGGGTCGCGGTGCCAGTCCGCCGGCGCGATGGCCCGGTAGTGGTAGAAACCGTGGCTGATCATGTCGGGGCCGCGCAGGTAGAAGAAGAACAGGTCGTCGGCGTGCTGGTCCTTCACCTGCCGCGCCACGGCCAGGTAGCCGAGGTCGGCCGCCCAGATGTTGCGCAGCTGCTGGAACTGCTCGGGATACTGCTTCTCCAGCGAGACGACGTCGACACCCTGCGGGAAGAAGCGGGCCAGCTGCGCCGGCGTGAACGACTGCGGATCCACCCGGCAGGCGACGACGTTGTCGGTCAGCGAGTCGGGCGACACCAGGCCGGCCAGCGGGCGCTCGCGGCCGCTGCCGTAGGGCAGGTAGTCGCTGACCATCACGCCCTTGATCGGCCGCGCCGGGTAGGTGACCCACATGCCGCCCACGTAGGTGGTGCGGCCGGCGGCGCCGATGATGTCCCAGATGGCGGGAGCGCGCCAGGCGCTGCCGGTGACCGGCTTCTCCTCGTCGCCCTTCACGAAGTTGTCGATGCCGTGCACCGCGGGCATGACGCCGGTGCAGATGCTCGCCCACAGCAGGGGCGACTTCTCGAGCGGGTAGAACGACTGCATGCGGCCGGACGCCGCCTGCGCGCGGAACGCCTTCAGGTGGGGCAGCCGGCCCTCGGCCATCAGCGGGTCCAGCAACGTGAAGTCGGCCGAGTCCAGGCCGATGACCAGCAGCTTCGCCGGCGCCTTGCCGGCCGCAACTGCCTTGCCGCCGCCGCCGCAACCCGCCGCCGGCAACAGCACCGCCAGCAGCATCAACCCCGCCAGCACCGAACCCCGTCCCGCCACGCGCATGGTCAGATCTCCACCTTCAGTGCGTCCTTAAGCGCCAGGCCGCCCAGCATCGAGAGCAGCATGAACGCCACCAGCCAGTCCAGTTCCAGCCCCAGGTAGCTCGTCGCGCGCGCCGGGTAGCGAAGGCGCGTCTCGGCCACGGCGCCGCTGCCGGGCAACTGGCGCTCGCCGGGATACAGAAGGGCGTGCGTCCACGACGTCGACGCCGTCTCGGCCGTGCGCGGCAGCCCGCCCCCGGCCGCCACCACGCGCGTCGCCACGGTCTCGGCCCCCAGCTTCACCGCCAGCTCGTGACGTCCCGGCGTGTCGGCGCGCACGCGCCAGGCCGCGGCGTTCCCGGTGCGGTCGCGCACCGGCCCCGCCTCGACCGTCACGCCCGCGGGAGCCGACAACTGCAACTCGTCGAGCCGCGCCGACGCCGACGGCGCCAGCGTCACCGCGACGACCGCGCTCTCGCCCACGTGCAGCGGGCGCCGCGCGTAGCGGGCCTCGAGCTGCGCGATGGTCAGCAGCATCGGCACCAGCATCACGACCAGCGCCGGCAGGCTCGCCGCCACGTAGCGCAGGTTCGCGCGCGCCAGGTCGCGCTGGATGCGCCCGACCACCAGCATGCGGTCCTGATACAGGCCCATCTCGTAGATATGCCCCATCAGGCGATCGCGCGCCGCGGCCAGCTTCGCCTGCGGCGTCACCGCGCGGAACACCAGCAGGGCCCACACCGCCGACAACACCGACACCACGGCCAGGCCCAGCGCCGGCGCCCCGCTGAAGGGCGCCAGCACCAGGTCGAACAGGCGACCCGTGATGCCGTTGACGACGTTCACCCCATCACCACGCTTCCGGTCC
>CAINDZ010000402.1 GCA_903847545.1 uncultured bacterium
CCCGCGGACCCCCATGCGTCTTGATGCCCTCCGGCGATGCTCCGGCGCGGGCGCGGGCAACTTGCCGCAGTAGTGGGCGCGCCTGGGGCGGACCGCGCTCGGCACGGACCGTGCCGACCGTGACCACCTGCTGCCAACATTGGTTGGACGACCCATCAGGAACGCCAATTCACCGCCGTCTTGGCATTCGAGCAAAGAAACAGCTTGGCGGCATGCGGCAAAGAGACTGCATCCGAGCAGCACTGCGACGATTGATATCTGAATCTGCTTCATGACGAATGCATCCGCCTTCGCAACTTGTCAAACACACTTCTTGCCCCGCCCGGCCTGGCGGTGGGGAGGCAGCGGACAGACAACGACCGCGGGGCGCATCGGCACGCTAAGCCCCGCGGTCGTTGTCTGTCCGCTGCCTCCCCGCCGTCAGGCCTTGCGCGGCTTCTTCGAGGATTCATAGCCGTAATACTTCTGGTCGTAGTAGTAAGGCAGCACTTCGCCCAGGTTATTGGCCACCAACCCCAGGATCCTCGCCCCAGCCCCCTTCAGGATCTCAACGCCCCGCTTCGACACGTCCCGCGGCGTCTGCCCCGCCATGACCATGTACAGGCACCCGTCGACGGCGTCCAGGTAGTGCAGCGGGTCGCTCACCGGGACCACCGGCGGCGAGTCCAGCAGCACCACGTCGTACTGCTTGTGCAGTTCCTCGACCAGGCGCCGCACGCCCGACTCGCCGAACAGGCGGCTCGGGTTGCCCTCGACCCTGCCGGCGGGCATGAAGTCGAGGTTCTTGATCTTCGTCGTGCGCACGGCCTTGGCCGCCGTCGTCTCGCCCGCCAGCGCGTTGGCGAATCCCGGCGCCAGGTCGACCTCGAACACGCCGTGCTGGACGGGGCGCCGGACGTCGGCGTCGACCAGCAGGATCCGCTTGGCCTGGTGGTACGCCAGCACCAGCGAGAAATGGAGCGAGAACAGGCTCTTGCCCTCGCCCCGCTGCGCGCTGGTGACCATCAGGGCCCGCTTCTGGTCGAAATCGAGGTGGCGCGACAGGCGGATCATGATCCGGCGCAACTCGATCGCCATCGGCGACTCGATGTCGAAGATCTGGCCGCTGCCCGCCAGGTTCCTTGTTTCGTCCACGTTCCCCGTCCCCAGGTTCGGATCAGCCCAGCCGCGGGTAGATCACGAAGAAACCGACCGCACCGACGGTCAGGATGCCCAGCACGATGGTCACCCACCGCAGCAGGCGCACCGTGCGCTTGCGGGCGAAGTGCTCGTCGCGAATCATCGGCAGCGTGCCGATCACCGGCACGCCCAGCTTCTTTTCCATGCTCTCGACGCTGCTGAACGAGCGGTCGAGCATGATGGCCAGGATGACGAGCCCCATCCCGATGCCCAGCGACAGAATCACGCCCATCGCCATCAGCTTCAGCTTGTTCGGCTCGACGGGCACCGTGTCCATGACCGGCTCCTGCCGGATGCGCACCTGGATGCCGATCTCCGACAGGCTGGCCTGCAGGTTCAGGTTGTGCTGCGTGATCTCGCCCTCGATCGAGTCGACCAGCTTGCGCGCCCGCGTGACCTCGCCCTGCAGTTCGGCCACGCGCGTGGACTGCTGGGGCTGGCGCGCGGTGAAGTTGCGGAAGTTGCGCACGCCGGTGTCGAGCCGGCGGATGACCTCGCCCATGCCCTGCCGGTAGAGGGCGAAGTAGACGAACTCGGCCACCTGGTTGCGCGACCGGAAGTCCAGCGACGGTTGCTGCAGGACGACCTGCGCGTCGACCAGCGACCGCAGGCGCACACGCAGCTGACCCAGCCGCGTCTCCAGGTCGCGGCTCTCGCGGTCGCCGGCCACCACCAGGCGCGACTGGAACTCCAGGTCCTCCAGCTCGGACACCGCGGCGATGATCGCGTTGTCGGCCTGGTACGTCGACAGGCCGGGCAGGTCGCCGACGGCCGCGCGCACGGACTGCCCCAGGTTGCGCAGCTCGGTCGCGTCCTGGCCGTCGAAGCGCAGGCGCAGCGTGGCCAGCGAGGCGTCCGCGGTGCCGATGTTGAGCGCATTGACCGGGTTGTCGGCCAGCGCGGCCGAGGCCAGGCCCGCCTGGTACGAGTTCAGCTCGTTCTCGGCGCGCTGCAGGTCGGCCTGGTACACCTCGAGCTGTCGCGTCAGGAAGTCGCGCGTGCTGGTGCTGGGCGCCATCTGGCTGGCGCGGTACTCCTCGACGAACTTCTCGAGCACGAACTTCGCCAGCTGGTAGGCCTGTGACGGGTGCGGGTCGCGCACCTCCACGCGGAACAGCCGGTTGCCCTCGCTCTTCAACTTGATCATCGAGCCGAGCTTGTTGCGCGCGCGGCGGGCCAGCTCGGTCTCGCTGACCTCGGAACCGGGCTTCTGGCTGGCGCGCAGCGCGTCCTGCAGCTTGAGGTCGCGCACCACCTCGTCCAGGAACTCCGGCGAGGTCAGCAGGAGATTCATCTCGGAGTAGGCGATCCCGTTCATGTCGCCGTACTGGCCCCCGAAGCGGTTCCGGGGATCCTCGAGCAGGCTGCTGCGCGAGGCGTCGACCTTGATGACGACCTGTCCCGACGACGCATAGATGGGCGTCATCGTCTTGATGACGACGTAGGCCATCGACAGGCACAGCACGAAGGGAATGATGAACAGGAACTTGCGGCGCCAGAAGGCGCGCACCAGCGTCATCGGGTCGAACCCGCCCCCGCCGGACTCGGCCGGTTCCTCCAGAAACGGATCCATCTGCGTACTCCTCCCTGAACCCGCAACAGTTGCCGGTCAGGCTAACGGACGGCAAGCGATGTGGCAAGCGCCGGTCCCCCGACCGGCGCCGCCAGGGCGTCAGCGCAGCCGGATCGACAGCGGCAGCAGGGCCAGCGGGCGGCCGTCCAGCATGGACGCGGCCGCCAGGGTGCCATCGTCGCGCAGGGAAGCCACCAGGCTGCCGCCCAGCAGGTCCAC
>CAINDZ010000403.1 GCA_903847545.1 uncultured bacterium
CCCAGCCGCGGCCTCTACGAGTTCGGCGGCCGCGAGGTGGGGAAGCTGAACCCGGAGGAACTGGCCGACCTGAGAAACAAATCGATCGGCTTCGTCTTCCAGGCCTTCCACCTGCTGCCGCACGCCACGGCGCGCGAAAACGTCGAGATGCCGCTGCTGTTCGCCGGCATGCCCGCGAAGAAGCGACGTGAGCGCGCGCTGGAGATGCTCAATAAGGTGGGCCTGGGCGCGCGCGCCGAGCACCTGCCCACGCAGCTGTCGGGCGGCGAGATGCAGCGCGTGGCGATTGCGCGCGCGCTGGCCAACAACCCGCAGGTGATCCTGGCCGACGAGCCCACCGGCAACCTCGACAGCCGCTCGGGCAAGGGCATCCTGGCGCTGTTCCAGCAGCTGCACCGCGAGGGCGTGACGATCATCCTGATCACCCACGACCTGCAGCTGGCCCGCACCTGCACCCGCATCGTCGAGCTGCGCGACGGCAGGCTGGTGCACGACGGGACCGACTTGCCGCCGGCGCCGACGGACGTCGACGGGGACGAGGGCGGGTTTGGGGAGTTGGCGGCGGGGTAGCGTCCGGTGGCGCCGGCGCCGCGGTCCTGCTAGAGTTGCGCCGGCGCAATTTTCCGCCGCCGGCGCGGCGAGGGAGTGGGACCGGTGCCCCGCGAAACCTGCTACCGCTGCTTCTGGCCGAAGGCGCACTGCTGGTGCGCCTCGATCGAGCCGATGCGCACGCGCACGCGCTTCGTGCTGTTGATGCACCCCAAGGAGTGGAAGCGCGAGAAGGCCGCCACCGGTCGCCTGACGCACCTGTGCCTGGCCGACAGCGAGGCGCACATGGCGCTCGCGTGCGACGACCACCCCGCGGTGCAGGCCATCCTGCGCGACCCGTCCATGTTCCCCGTGCTGCTGTACCCGGGCGAGGGCGCGCGCAACCTCTCGCGCGGCGAGCTCACGGCAGCCGACCTGGGCGACCGCCGCCTGGTCGTCTTCCTGCTGGACGCCACCTGGGGCCGCGCCCGCAAGATGCTCAAGCTGTCGCCGCGCCTGCAGGACCTGCCGCGCATTGCCTTCACCGCGACGGCGCCCAGCCGCTACCTGATCAAGCGCCAGCCCCAGGAGGGCTGCCTCTCCACCCTCGAGGCCGTGCACGAGACCTTGCTGGCGCTGGACGCGTGCGGACTCGACCGTTACGAGCGCCCCGACCAGCTGCTGGCGGTGTTCGACCGCATGCAGCAGTTCCACCTCGACTGCGCGCGCGACCCGGACCGGGTGCCGCGGCGCCACCCGCGCGCGACGCCGGCGCCGTCGGCGGCGGAGGTTGCGCGGCGGCATACCGATCCTTCGGCGGCGGTGACGTCGCGGCGGCGGCGGTTTGTGCGGGGGGATGGGTAACCGGAAGATAGGCCCCGCTGCCAGGGAGGTGGCGGGGCTTCTGCTTGCATGGAGGCACTTGCGCCGGCGCAAGTGGCGTCGGACCTACCAATCTCCCGCCGCCGCAAGGCGTTCGGGAGCCGCGTGCCCGCTGCAGCGTGTCCACCGCCGGCGACAGCCCCCTCCGCACGCGCCTACCGCCCGCGACGCCCGGCGGCCACGCTACTGCACGAGGTGGTCCGCACCAACCTCGAGTGGGTGCTGTCGATGCCCAAGCGCGTGCGCTGGCACCTGC
>CAINDZ010000404.1 GCA_903847545.1 uncultured bacterium
CGGCATGAACGTCGAGCTGCCGTTCCAGCACGTGCGCAACGCGTACCTGATTCCGCTCCTGCTCTCGGGCGCGCTTTCGCTGATCGGCGTGTGGACGTTCTTCCGGAAACGGTGGTTCTGAGCCGCCGCCGGCATTGTCAAGGTGCTTGCAGCGCCGCCATGGCCCTGGCCCTGGCGGCGTTGCTGTCGCTTGCGGGCTGCTCGCGCGCGCCGGTGCTGGCGCGCGGCCCATTCGACCTGGTGACGACGCCTGTCCGCGCGACCTTCGCCCAGCCCATCGTCGCGGCCGGCCCCACCTGGGAACTGACCTTCGAGTTCGACCGGCCCGGCGACAGCCACGCCGCCGATTGCCTGCACGTGGCGCTGGTCGATGCGGCCGGCCGGCGGCATACGCTGGCGGCGCCGCGCCTCGATAGGCGCGGCGAGAGCAAGGTCTTCCAGGTCGGCGCGCTGGACCCGCCGGTCGCGGGGGGCGACGCGTCGTTCACGGCGATAGAACTGTCGTCGGATTCGCCGGTGCGGGTGGAGGCGGTGCGGGGGCTGTCCCGGTAGTCGCGGCCGTCCCGGCGCGGGCGGGCGAGGTCGTCGTGTCCGGCAATGCGGTGCGGTACATCACGCCCGACATCATCAGTTGGACCATCAACGTCAGTTCCGACAACCCCGACCTGATCGCCGCCAAGCAGGACAACGACCGGCGCTTCCAGGCCGCCCTGGCAGTGGCGCAGACGATGACGGCCAGGCCCGGGGAGGTCGAGGCGGGCGGCGTCTGGATCGATCGCCAGTACACCCGCAACGAATACGGCGGGATCCGCGCGTTCTCGCACTTCTCGGTGCGGCGCGAACTGCGCCTCGAAGCGCTCGAAGTCGCACGCGCCAAGGCCGAGGCCATGGCGGCGCGACTGGGACAGAGACTGGGCCGGGCGACCACGATCAGCGAATTCGCCCCGGCCGTCGACGACCTCAGGTCGTCCCGCAGCATGGGCGCGCCCGGGTCCGTCATGGTGGAGCCGACGTCACCGGAAAAGCGCTGCATCGGCGAGACCGTCTATGTGACGTTCGAGCTGAAGTGAGGCGTTGGGGACGGCTCGTCGAAGACGGCTTGTCGAAGTGGACTTGTCCAACGCGATTTGCGCCGGCGCAACTCTCACGGATCGGTGAGACTTGCGCCGGCGCAAGTCTACTTCCTGTCGCTGTCTTTCAGGATGACCTTGCCGTGGATCATGTCCGCGGCAACCGACTTGATCTTCCAGTACCGGCTGTCGAAGCTGTTGGCGCGGTTGTCGCCGAGCAGGAAGTATTCATTCGCCGGGATGGTGAATGGGCCGAAGTTCTTGTCGGCCCGGATCTGCGCAAATGGCTCCTCGATCTCACGGCCATCGATCAGGACACGACCGTCGCGAAGCTCGATCGACTCGGGACCGATTCCGACCACGCGCTTGACGTACTCCACGCCCTTCTTGCAGGGGTCTTCCACGACGACGATGTCGAAACGCTGGACGGGGTGCGTCTTGTAGTAGTTCCCGTCGATCTGCACGCGCGCATTCATCGCGATGGTCGGCTTCATGGACCCGGTCGGCATCTTCGCCGTGCGCAGCCTGCCGGCGAGACACGTGGATGCCGTCGCCAGCACGACAATGGCCGTGGCGGCCGCCATAAACCTTGGGGTCATGATTGTTCCTTCCCGGAAAGACGCCGCGCGTATCCGCACGGCGCTAGCGCTCCCGCCCGAACCGGTACCACGCCAGCCCCGAAGCCGTCAGCGCCATGCCCAGCAGCGACGGCCACGGCGCCGTGATGACCGTCACGGCCATGAACGCCACCTGGATGACCAGCACCACGACCAACGTCACGGGCCAGCCCGGCACGCGGAACGGGCGTGCCAGGTGCGGCAGCTTGCGCCGCAGCACCCACACCGCCACGAACGTCGAGAGGTTGAACAGGGCCGAGGTGAAGGCGAAGTAGTCGATGACCGTCTCGTAGGCGCGGCCGGCGAGCCCGGCCGCGACCAGCAGCACCGTGGCCCACAATGCCTGGCCGACCAGGGCGCCCAGCGGCGTGTGGCGCGTGCCGTCGACCACGCCCAGCCGCCGCGGGAACAGCCCGTCGCGCGCCATGGCGTGCCACGTGCGCGACTTCACCAGCACCTGCGCGTTGATGTTGCCGGCGGTGCTCAGCACGACCGCGAGCGCGATCAGCACCGCGCCGCCGGTGCCCAGGGCCGCGCGCATGGCGTCGGCGGCGACCTGCTTCGTGCCGGCCATGCCGGCCGGGCCCAGCTGCTTCAGGTAGGCCAGGTTCACCAGCAGGTAGAAGGCCAGCACCACGCCGATGCCCCAGAGGATGGAGCGCGGCAGGTTGCGCTCGGGGTCGCGCACCTCCTCGGCCACGTAGGTGGCGCCTTCCCAGCCGCTGAAGGCGAAGAAGGCGTAGCGCATGGCGCCGCCGATCGCCAGGAACGTGGCCCACGCGCCCGTGGCGCGCGCCGGCAGCGCGGCCGCGCCGCTCGCAACGTCGACCGCCGCCCCGCGCGCGAGCGCCAGGCCCGCCACAGCCACGGCGACCAGGCCGCCCAGCTTCAGCACCGTCAGCACGTTCTGCACGCGGCCGCCGGTCTGCACGCCGCGCACGTTGACCCACGTGAACAGCCACACGCCGGCGATCGCCAGCGCGGTCTCGAGGCCGCGCGGCCAGGGCTCGCCGCCCGACGAGCGCCACAGCACCGCGGCGTACTGCGCGAACACCAGCGCCACGGCCGCGATCGACGCCGTCTCCGACACGAAGAACATCGCCCACCCGCGCAGGAAGGCCCACCACGGCGGGTAGGCCTCGACCAGGTAGGCGTAGGGCCCGCCCGAGCGCGGCAGCATCGCGACCAGTTCGGCGTAGCAGAGCGCGCTGAGCATCGTCATCGCGCCCGCCAGCAGCCACACGGCGAAGAACGGCCCCGGCGCCATCACCAGCGCCATGATCGGACCGGGCGTGCGGAAGATGCC
>CAINDZ010000405.1 GCA_903847545.1 uncultured bacterium
CGCGGTGCGCTACTTCCAGGTCGACAACCCGGGCAGCCTCGAGCGCGGGCGCCGCTGGGCGGCCCGCCGCCTGGGCCCCGCGGGCGTGGACGGGGTGCTGGGGGCGTTCGTCGACCTGTTCCCGCCGCTGGACGTGCGGGCTGGCCGCCAGGACCCCGCCGGCTTTCTGGGCGGGACCGCCGGCGCGGCCGCCGGCGCCGACCTGGCCACCGTCGAGCTGCTGCTGCTTTTCCTGAACGTGTCGAACCCGGCGGCCGCGCCCGCGACGCCTCTGTTCGCCGACGACACCCTGCGCCAGCGCGTGTCGTACGTGCCCTTCGTCACCATCCTGGACGCCTACCTGGCCGACCAGGAGGCCCCCGGCAGCGAGGGCGTCTCGCTGCTGCAGCTGCTGCGCGCGCCGCTGCTGGCCAGCCCCGACTCGCTGTTCGGGCAGCTGGAATACATCCGCGCGCACTGGGCGCACCTGCTGCCCGACGACCTGCTGCGCAGCCTGCAGCTGGCGCTGGACGTCCTGCGCGAGGTGGACCTGCACCGCGCCGGCGGCGCCGGCCCGGCCCCCGTGCTGGAGTTCGGCCCCGGCCACGCCGGCTGGCAGGACGGCCGCCCCGAGCCCGAGGCCTTCAGCCAGGACGCCGGCTGGATGCGCAACGTGGTGCTGATGGCCAAGTCGGTGCACGTGTGGCTGGACCAGCTGGGCCGCCAGTACGGGCAGCCGATGACGCGCCTGGACCAGATCCCCGACCGCGAGCTGGACCGCCTGGCCGCCTGGGGCGTCAACGGGCTGTGGCTGATCGGCCTGTGGGAGCGCTCGGAGGCCTCGCGCCGCATCAAGCAGTACATGGGCAACCCCGAGGCCGCGGCCAGCGCCTACGCGCTGCACGACTACCGCATCGCCGACGAGCTGGGCGGCGAGGACGCCTGGCGCGACCTGAGCGAGCGCGCCGGCCGCCGCGGCATCCGCCTGGCCAGCGACATGGTGCCCAACCACATGGGCATCGACAGCACGTGGGTGGTCGAGCACCCCGAGTACTTCCTGCAACTGCCGCAGCCGCCCTATCCCGCGTACCGCTTCTCGGGCGGCGACCTCTGCGAGACGCCCGGCGTGGGCGTGCGCATCGAGGAGGGCTACTGGAACCACTCGGACGCCGCGGTCGTGTTCCAGCGCGTGGACGAAAACACAGGTGAGACGCGCTACATCTACCACGGCAACGACGGCACCAGCATGCCGTGGAACGACACCGCGCAGCTGGACTTCCTGCGCGCGGACGTGCGCGAGGCCGTCATCCGCGTGATCCTCGACGTGGCGCGCCGCTTCCCCATCATCCGCTTCGACGCGGCGATGACCCTGGCCAAGAAGCACTACCAGCGCCTGTGGTTCCCCGCGCCGGGCGATGCGGGGGCCATCCCCTCGCGCGCCGAGCACGGCATGACGCGCGAGCAGTTCGACGCCGCGATGCCGCACGAGTTCTGGCGCGAGGTCGTCGACCGCGTCGCGCAGGAGGCGCCCGACACGCTGCTGCTGGCCGAGGCCTTCTGGCTGATGGAAGGCTACTTCGTGCGCACGCTGGGCATGCACCGCGTGTACAACAGCGCGTTCATGAACATGCTGAAGCTGGAGGACAACGCGAAGTACCGGCAGACGCTGAAGAACGTGCTGGAGTTCAGCCCGGCCGTGCTGCAG
>CAINDZ010000406.1 GCA_903847545.1 uncultured bacterium
CCAGGCGATCGAGAAGATCTCGCGCCCCTTGAACAGCAGCGCCGCGATCACCACGTGCAGCACGTACACGTACAGGAACGGGTTCTCGACGCCGCCGGTCAGGTTCAGCACGACCGTCAGCAGCACCAGGTCGCAGGCCATCTCCAGCTTGACGATGCGGATCTCGGTGCGGATGGCGCGCGCGGGGAAGATGCGATTGCGGACGACGTAGCCCAGGTTCATCAGGGCCAGCGCGCCGGCCACCGCCAAGAGCGGCGCCACCGGCAGCGGGATCGGCGTCACCGAGCCCAGCACCGTCACCGCCGCCACCAGCACGCCGGCCGCGCCCCAACGCAGCCGGTTGAACCAGTCCAGGCGGTGGCGCAGGGACGTCGCCGACACGAACAGGGAGGCTTCGGGCGTCAGGATCAGGTCCGGCCGCAAGCGTTGCCTCCCGGGGGTGAGGAGGTTCAGTTGGTCGTGGGCAGGTGCCGTCTCACCAAATCGACCAGCTTCCGCGGGCTGATCGGCTTCTCGATGAACTCGTTCACCGGCAGGAAGTCCTTGTCCTTGTCCTTGTCGAAGCCGAAGCCGGTGCGCTCGCCCACGGCCGACAGCATGATGATCGGCGTCTCGCTCGTCAAGGGTTCGCTGCGCAGCCGGTAGGCCACCTGGAAGCCCTCATCCAGCGTGCCCATCATCACGTCCAGCAGGATCAGGTCGGGCTGCTGCTCCTTCGCCAAGGCGAAGCCGCGCTCGCCGTTCTGGGCGTCGATGACCCGCAGCTTCTCGCGCTCGAGCGTCACCCGGATGATCTCCACCAGGTCGATGTCGTCGTCGATGACCAGCACGGTCCGTTCACGCATGGCGCAAGACCTCCGCTTGGATGATATCGATCACGCGGGGCACCGCCGCGGCCACCGCGTCCGAGAGTCCGCTGCCGACCGTCACCTGCGCCGGCTCCACGCCGATCACCAGCACCTCGGCCGGCATCTTCCCCAGCCGCGTCGCCAGCCCGAACGCCTCGGCCAGCCCCAGCCCGTGCAGCGACAGCCCGTCGCCCAGGATGCGGGCCTTCACCTCGTCGGGCGCGAACGCCGCGACCGTCCCCGGCGCCAGGCCCATGCGGGCCGCGTCCACGACGATGTGCGCGCGGCCGGGCTCCAGGTGCTCGAGCAGGGCCAGCGCATCGGTGCCCAGGTCCACCAGTTCCCAGCCGGCCAGGTCGTCGTCGCGCGCCGTCTCGGCAAGCCGCTCCAGGACGGCGGCGCCCACGCCGTCGTCCCCGCAGAACGCATTGCCCACCGCGATGACCTTCACGCCCCTACTCCAGGAACTCGACGTCCAGCATGTGCACCGAGCAGCTGATGCACGGGTCGTACGCGCGCACCAGCATCTCCAGCCAGGAGGTGATCTCCTCCTTGGACTTCGTCGCCACCACCTCGGGCACCAGCTTCTTCATGTCATCGTCGATGTTGGCCAGGTTCTGCCCCGTCGGGATGATGCAGTTGGCCTTCACGATGCGCGCCTGCCGGTCGTACGTGTACTCGTGGTACAGGATGCCGCGCGGCACCTCGGTGGCGCCGATGCCGGTGCCGAACTGCGTCGGCTCCTGGTTCGGCTTCTCGGTCCGGGGGCCCATCTCCAGCAGCCGGTCGATGATGGCCACGGCGTCCAGCGCGCAGTGCCCGGCCTCGACCACCTGCGCCACCGTATTCAGGTACGGGTTCGTGCAGCCCGGCTTCAGGCCCAGCGCCGCCGCGGCCTGCAGGGCCTCTGGGCACAGCTTGTCGTAGTTGTTGTTCCAGCGCGCC
>CAINDZ010000407.1 GCA_903847545.1 uncultured bacterium
AGTCCTCGTCGCTTCGCTCCTGCGGATAGTTCCAACCACCACCCTCATCACGGCCTGACGCACTAGCGATCCAGCCCGGAGTTGCCCAGCCACTCCCTGACCTTCGCGCGGGCCGCCACGTTGATGTGGTCGGACCAGACGGACACGGGGTTGTTCTCGTCGGTGAGGATCTGTCCGCGTCCGGGCGCGACCGTGAAGGCATTGTCCCAGGCGTGCGTGCGATTGTAGTCGCCGCTCCAGCGGTCGGGCGGCGAGGGCAGGTCATCGGGCAGGTCGAGCGGGTTGTCGGAGGCCAGCAGGACCAGGTTGCCCAGGTCGCTGGGCGGCTCGACGATGGGCAGCAGCTTCACGTTCCTGAAGTGGCGGCCCACGGTGACCGCCAGCGAGCGCACGAGGATGTCGTCCCAGCCGACGGCCTCGATGTTCATCGCCAGGACGCCGCCCGGGCGCAGGCGCGACTTCATGAGCGCAAAGGCCTCGGTGGTGGTCAGGTGGAAGGGCACCGAGCTGCTGCCGTAGGCGTCCAGGATGATGAGGTCGAAGACGTCGGGATGGTCGACCAGCCAGCGGCGGCCGTCGGCGTGGTCGACCTTGCCGTCGGCGTCGGTCAGGCCGAAGTGCGCGCGCGCGAACTTCGTGACGACGGGGTCGATCTCGACCGACTGCACCTTCCAGCCGTCGCGGCTGTAGTCCTTCGCGACGGTGCCGGCGCCCAGGCCCACCAGGAGCAGGCGGCCCGGCGCGTCGTAGAAGCGCTTCGGGATCTCCAGCACGTCCACGTAGGGGTAGGCGGGCGCGCCGGTCGCGATATCGATGATGCTGTGCGGGGCGCCGTCGATGAGCAGGGCGCGCTGCTCCTGGTAGTCGATGACCTTCAGCTCGGCGTACGCGCTCTGCTCGAGCGCCACCAGCCCCAGCGCGGGATTCGGGTTGTCGCGCGGCGCGGCACGGTCGGCCGCCGCGGTCACGAAGGCGATCGCCAGCAGCGCCACCGGCAGCCGGCGCGCGCGCAGGCCGGGCAGCAGCGGCACCGCGCCGGTCGCCAGCAGCAGCACGCCCGTCAGGAACGTGAGCCGGCTGACGCCCAGCGCCGGGATGAGCCAGAAGCCCGTGCCCAGGGCCGCGGCGACGCTGGCGCAGGTCGACAGGGCGTAGAGGTTGCCCGCGGTGCGCCCGACGTCCTGCAGCGAACCCGCCTTCAGGCGGATGGCGTACGGGCTGACCATGCCCATCAGCACCAGCGGCGGGAAGAACAGCACCGTGCCGGCGACCAGCACCGCCGTCCGCAGGTCGAGGCCGTGCACCAGGGTGAGCACCGGCGCACGCAGCCACGGCACGAGCACCGTCCACGCGCCCGACACCAGCAGGAGCAGGCCCAGGCGCTGCGGCGTGGGTCCGCGGTCGGCCCAGCGGCCGCCCAGCGCGTAGCCCACGGCCAGGGCGGCGAGCGTGACGCCGATGAGCGCCGACCACAGGTACAGCCCCACGCCGAAGGCGGGGCCCAGCAGGCGGGTGCCGAGGATCTCGAGCGTGAGCACGGCGGCGCCGCCGACGAGCACGGCGAGCTGTGTGTAGTGGCGCAGCATGGGACCTTCCCCGGGGACGGAGACGACGGATGCGCAGCGGGCGGGATCGTACCACGACCCCGCCCGCCACTCATCCGTGAAATGCCCCGCGTCGCTAGCGCAGCAGCACCAGGCGCGTGGTGGCCACGTCGCCGTCGGCATCAAGCCGGGCCACGAAGGCGCCCGAGGCCAGGGCGCGCCCGGCCTCGTCGCGGCCGTCCCACGCCACCTGCGGCCGGCCGGCGGCCAGCGGGCCGTCCAGCAGCGTGCGCACGCGGCGGCCCTGCAGGTCGAAGATCTCCAGCCGCGCCCGCGCCACGCCCGCCGGCAGGTCGAGCACCAGGCGCGTGGACGGGTTGAACGGGTTCGGCTGCGCGCCCACCAGGCGCGGCCGCGCCGCAGGCACGCCGGCCGGGTCGCCGACGCCGCTGTTGGCGCGCGCGATCTCGGCCGAGAACCACACCTTGTTCTCGGGCGTGACCAGCACGTGCTCCTGGTTGGCGGCCGGGTAGTAGACGGCGTCGAACTGGCTGTGGGCCGCGACGTCGCCCAGGGTGGCCAGGTTCGTGTACGGGTTGGTCACGTCCAGGGCCAGCGCGCTGATGGTCGGGATGAAGCAGTGGTTGGGGTACAGCGCGATGATGTCGCCGTACGGCGCGGGCGTGGCATCCATGTCGGCCAGCGACGAGCGCCAGCCGCCCGGCGCGCTGTCGAGCGGCAGGGTGCCGCTGACCGTCACGTTGAGCTGGTCGTCCGACAGCGGCCAGATGCGGTCGATGAGGCCGCGCAGGATCTGCTTCGAGCCGCCGTCGGGCACGGCCCAGACGTTGCCGATCAGGTCGACCAGAAAGCTGTAGTACTCGTAGGACACGACCTGGGTTCCGGGCGCGTAGCCCTGGCCGGCGGCCGCTCCGCTGCCGTTGGCGATGGCCACCTTGCGCAGGTCCTGCGGCCAGTTGCCCGCCAGCGCCAGGTCGGCCAGGAACGAGGTGCGCAGCGGGTCGGCCTGGCCCGTGCTGCCGGCCGGCGACGTGTGGTGGTAGAGCAGCATCTCGCGCGCGGCGGCCGTGTCCAGGCGGCTGAGCAGGTGGGCCGCCTCGGTTGACTCGATCTGGAAGAGCTGCAGCCAGTACTGCACGCCCAGCGGGATGTTGGCGCCCTGTTGCGGGCTGTCGAACGAGATGAACGTGCGCACGTTGGCATCGAGGCCCTGCTGCTCCATGTACGCCAGCGCGTAGCGGGCCACCAGGCCGCCCATGCTGGCGCCGATGACGATGCGGTCGCGGTGGTCGGGCTGGGCCACGCCCACCTGCCGCAGCAGCTCGACCAGGATCATCGCGTTGCGGCGGATGTCGTCGGTCGACTCGTGGAAGTTCAGGACCACCGCGTCGAACCCGGCCGCGCGCAGGTCCTCGACCATGTTCTCGCGGTTGAGCATCGCGTAGAGCTCGTCCCAGTTCATCACGTTGTCCATGTCGAAGCCCTCGACCACGATCACCGGGTCGGTGACGGTCGCGTGGCCGGGCGCCAGGTAGACGTAGGCGTCGCCGTAGCCGTAAACGCCCTGCCAGGGCACGGTCGCGGTGATGGGCCAGGTGGCCGTCGGCGCGGGCGCGGCCAGGGCGGCGACCTCGAAGGCGAAGGCGGCCTCGCGGTCGTCGGCGCGCAGGCGCAGCGTGCGTGGGCCGGTGGCGGCGTAGCTGACGGTCACCGCGGCGTCGGGCGCGATGGCGCGCCAGCCCAGGCCGTCGTCGGCGTCGAACTGCAGCGCGGCCGGGCCGGCGCCCTCGCCCGCGTAGAGCGCCGACGGGAGCGTGAACGTGACCTGCGCCCCGTGGTAGGTGCGCGGCACCAGCGCGGCCGCGGCGAAGGCGCGATGCACCTCGTAGGGCGACGTCGCGGCGGCGGCCGGGGTCTCGACCAGGCGGTCGCCGTCGGTGGCGACGAGCCCCAGTTCCAGCGCGTCGGCGCGCAGGCGCGCGTAGGAGGCGTCCAGCAGCGCGATGGGGACGATGCCCGCCTGGCGGGCGGCGCG
>CAINDZ010000408.1 GCA_903847545.1 uncultured bacterium
CCTTCGAGGCGCGCCGTGTAGCGACCGGGACGAAGCGGCGGCAGTTCGACCTCGGCACAACCAGGTTCCCCGACCGTGGCAGTCAGCGCGAAGGTTTCGGTCGTGCCGCCACCGGTCGAGTCCGCGGCGGAGTGCACCGTCACCGAGACGTTGCGACCCGTCACCGGGTCGCCACGCATGTCGCGCCACCGTGATGCCAAGCGCACGGGCTGCCCTTCCTGGAACACGCCGGGCCGGACCGCGAACTCGAGGCCCGTCTGCTCGGCCGCGCCCGTCAGCCACATCAGCAGGTTCCGCAGCACCTGCCGGGCCGGCTGGATCGCCGGCGAGCCCTCGCCCTGTGCGCCCGCGTCCCAGAACGCCCATTCCCACACATGCCGGACACCGAACCAGGCCGCGCGTCCCTGCCCGCGAGGTCCCACGACCAGAGCCGGCATCGGGCCGCCGCCACCGCCGCGCGCCGCCGATTCCAGCAGCACCGTGCCACCGGCGCGGGGCGCCACGCGGGCGGTCTCGCGCCACGGAGGCAGTTGCGAGAAGGCCGTTGCGCCGGCACCACCGGCAGCCTCGACGCCGTCGAGTACGGCGTGTCCCGTCGCTCCGGCAGGCACCTGAGCGAAACGAACCCCCGGGTCCCAGCGCCATGGCGTCGTTTCCACCGGCAGCAGGGCTGCCAGCCCCGCCGGTGGCCCCGCCAACACGGCGGCCCCGTTCGCCGAGACGACCGCCGAAGGCAGCACCAGCAGCCCGAGGCCTCCCTCGACCGCCTCCCCGAGGGCCGCCCAATCCAGCCTGCCGTCGGCGCCCGACCAGCCGGTGAGCACCACGGCGTCCCACCGGCGCCAGCCGGCAGCCGTTGCCGGCGGCTGCCAACGCGTGAGGCTGTCGGCAAGGACCAGGCCACGGGCGTCGGGATAAACCACCGTCAGGGCCAGCCGCCGCTCGCCAGCGGCCGCCTGCGCCAGGAAACGGACGTCCCAGCCGGGCGTGCCGGCCAGGAGCAGCACGCGCGCCCGGTCGCGGCGACTGTCAATCGCCAGCGTCGCCCGGTTGTTCTCGAGATGCCGCTCGGCGACAAGCGCCGAGGCCTCCAGGCGCATGGCCTGCATGCCCTCGCCGCGCGCCCTGAACGTAAGTCGCACGGGAACCACGTCCGCATCGGCCGCCAGGGTGTCCGCGGCGACGATGCTGCCGTCATCGCGAAGCGTCACTACCAGGTCTGCGCGACCGCCGGACGGCACGTCCCGCTGCTCGACCGCGGCCTCCACCACGACCTCGTCGCCGGCATAGACAACCGGTGGATAGCGAAGGTCGACCACGGCGCGGTCCGGCGTCCCGGCCACATCGCCAACGCCGACGACCACCAGGGGCAAGGCTGCGGCCGCGTTTGCCAGAGCCGACCCGCCGGGCCCGACCGTGGTCTCGCAGCCATCACTGAACAGCACCACTGCGCGCACCGGCTTCCCGGCCAGCCTCTCGCGCAACTGGCGTGTGAGGTCCGCCAGCGACGTGCCGTGCCTGACCGGCGCCGCCGGTTGCCCGGAACCCGTCTCCAGGTCCTGCAGGGCCTGCACACCGTTCCCGCGCAACCCAAGCCGTCGCACCGGCGGATCATGCCTCACGAAACCCGAGTCGAGCGCAGCAACGGCCGCCAGCGCGCGATCCCAGCGCGACGCGCCCTCCCCGCCTCCACCGGAGGCCGCAAGGCCCATGCTGCCGGAATCCTCGATGACATAGACCAGCTCGGCGGGCTCACCGGCGCGACGCACGCATGAGACAACCGGTCCGGCCACCGCGAGCACCAGCAGGGTGAGCGCTGCGGCGCGCAAGCCGACGAGCACGCCCTGCCATTGCCGCGGGGCCAGGGGACGCGTCCGCCGGTAAACCGCCATGGTCCAAAGGACGGCCCCTGCCGCCACAACGAGCAGCAGGGGCCACATCCACACAGGCACGGACCATTGCACGGCCACTTCGGGCCTCCCGGCCTACTTCTTCTTTTCCTTGATGACGACCTGCGCCGCCGCCAGGCGCGCGATCGGCACGCGGAACGGCGAGCAGCTC
>CAINDZ010000409.1 GCA_903847545.1 uncultured bacterium
CGCGTCAGCGCCTGGGCGTCGACGATGTGGGCCTGCTCGAAGTAGAGGAACGTCGACGTCAGGCTGTACAGGAAGAGGTAGCCCGCGACGGCCAGCAGGTAGGGCGAGGTGAACGTCAGCGTGACCCCGCCCAGGATGCCGCCGCCGTGCTTCCCGACGGCGGGCGCCGGTTCCCGCGCCGGTTCGCCGTCACCAGCTTCAGGCGGGCCTTCCGCGTCGAAGCGCCGCACCAGCCTGCCGATCAGCTGCACGGCGCCCTCCAGCAGCACCGCCGCGATGACCATCAGCCACGCGCGCCCGATGCGCTCGACCAGCGCCGCGGTCAGCGCGCTGCCCAGGATCGCCCCGGCGGTGCCGCCGATCGCCACCAGCCCGAACAGGCGGCGGCTGCGCGCGTAGCCCAGCCCCTCGGCCATGAACGACCAGAAGAGCGACACGGCCAGCATGTTGAACACGCTGAGCCAGATGTAGAACACGCGGCCGAGCGCCAGCATCTGCGCCGGGTCGGCCAGGCGCACCAGCAGCTGGAAGACCAGCAGGTTCAGCGCGAAGAAGCGGTAGGTGACCGGCAGGAAGACCTCGCGCCGGAAGCGCTTGACCAGCCAGCCGAAGCAGGGCGCCAGGACGATCGTGCCGGCGAGCGTGCCCAGGTACATGCGCGGCAGGTTCTCGACGCCGGCGGCCAGCCCGAACTCCTCGCGCAGCGGGCGCAGCACGTAGTAGGCGCTCAGGATCAGGTAGAACAGGAGGGCTGCCTGCAGGGCCAGGGCAGCCTCGCCCGGGCGCACGTCGAAGGCGCGTTGGAGGCGGCGGTTCACGGTGGTCTCGTACCGGTCCGGTGGTGGCGCGGGGGAGCGTCGCGGCATTCTAGCGGAGGGCCCGCGGCGCTGCCACCCCCGTCTGGGGGCCGCGGAGGCGGTGCCCGGCGGGGGTTGACAGGGGCGGGGAATGACACTAGAAGTGTCCGGGATACCGCCTCATCCCGTTCGCCCGCATGTTCCCGTCCAAGGAGCCGTCGCATGACCCCGGTGCTCAAGCGCATCCATCACGTGGAGTTCGCCGTCGGCAACGCCAAGCAGGCCGCGTTCTTCTACCGCCAGGCCTTCGGCTTCGACCAGGTCGCCTACCGCGGTCCCGAGACGGGCTGCCGCGACCGCGCCTCGTACGTGATGCGCCAGGCCGACATCTTCCTGGTCCTGACCACGCCGCTGCGCCACGACGACCCGCTGTCGGTCTGGCTGATGCTGCACGGCGACGGCGTCTGCGACATCGCGTTCGAGGTCGACGACGCGGCCGCGGCGCACGCCCACGCGGTGGGCGCGGGCGCCGCCTCGGTGCGCGCGGCGGCCCCGCTGGCCGACGCGGCGGGCGCGGTCACGACGGCCGCCATCCGCACCTACGGCGAGGTCCTGCACACGTTCATCCAGCGCGACGGCTACCGCGGCTTCCTGCCCGGCTTCGAGAAGCGCGAGGTCAAGGGCAAGCCCACCGGCCTGATGTGCATCGACCACATCGTGGGCAACGTCGAGGACCGCCAGATGGACCGCTGGGTGCGCTGGTACGACGAGACGCTCGGCCTCGGCCGCTTCGTCTCGTACGACGACAAGGACATCTCGACCGAGTTCTCGGCCCTGCGCAGCACGGTCGTGGCCTCGGGTGACCGCAACATCAAGTTCCCGCTGAACGAGCCCGCCGACGGCCGCAAGAAGAGCCAGATCCAGGAGTACATCGACGCCAACCTGACCGCCGGCGTGCAGCACCTGGCGCTCAAGACGGACGACATCCTGGCCACCATCGCGGCACTGCGCGCCAACGGCGTCGACTTCCTGCCCGTGCCGACCGGCTACTACGACCGCCTCTGGGAGCGGGTCGGCGACGTCGCCGAGGACCGCGAGAAGATCAAGGACCTGCGCATCCTCGTCGACTGCGACGAGACCGGCTACCTGCTGCAGCTGTTCACGCGGCCGCTGCAGGACCGGCCGACGTTCTTCATCGAGATCATCCAGCGCCGCGGCAGCGAGAGCTTCGGCAAGGGCAACTTCAAGGCCCTGTTCGAGACGATCGAGCAGGAGCAGGCCCTGCGCGGCAACCTCTAGGCTCGCGGCCGGCGACGCCGGCGGAAGGTGCGACCATGCCGATCTACCACAAGCTGGGCCGGTTGCCGGCCAAGCGGCACGTCGCCTTCCGCAAGGACGACGGCTCGATCTACTACGAGCACCTCATGGGCAACCTGGGGTTCACGGGCCTGCAGTCGCTGCTCTACACCGTGCGCCGGCCCACGACCGTCAAGTCGGTGACCACCGCCTGGACCGCCCCGCGCGAGGCGGACGGGGGCAGCCCGCTGCGCATGCGCCACCTGCGCTCGCACCGGTTGGCCGAGGCCGGTCCCAGCGCCGTGCGCGACCGCCAGCTGCTGCTGTTCAACGACGACGTCTCGATGTCGCTGGCGCGGCCGACGGCCGCCGACCCGTTCCTGTACCGCAACGCGCGCGCCGACGAGATCGTCTACGTCGCGAGCGGCTCGGGGCTCCTGGAGTCGCAGTTCGGCAACTTGCCGTACCGCGAGGGCGACTACCTGGTCATCCCGCGCGCCATCATCCACCGCCTGTGCCCTGACGCGGGCGGGAACATCCTGCTCGTCCTCGAGAGTCGCGGCCATGTGCGCACGCCCCGGCGGTACCGGGGCGAGCATGGCCAGCTGCTCGAGCACAGCCCGTTCTGCGAGCGCGACATCCGCCTGCCGTCCGAGCTGGTCGTCCACGACGAGCCCGGCGACGTCGAGGTCGTCACGCGCGTGGGCGACACCTGCCATCGCGTGGTGATGGACCACCACCCGTTCGACACCGTGGGTTGGGACGGCTACTACTACCCGTGGGCGTTCAGCATCCACGACTTCGAGCCCATCGTCGGGCGCCTGCACATGCCGCCGCCGATCCACCAGACCTTCGAGGGCGACGGCTTCGTCGTCTGCTCTTTCGTGCCGCGGCTGTACGACTTCCACCCCGAGGCCGTGCCCGCGCCGTACAACCACTCGAACGTGATGACGGACGAGGTGCTGTACTACTGCAACGACGAGTTCATGAGCCGCCGCGGCATCGAGTTCGGCTCGGTCACGCTGCACCCCGACGGCCTGCCGCACGGCCCGCAGCCGGGGCGCACCGAGGACTCGATCGGCGCCGTGCGCACCGACGAGCTGGCGGTCATGCTCGACACCTTCCGCCCCCTGCACGTGGCCCGCGGGGCCACGCCCTGCGAGGACGCCACGTACGGCGACTCGTGGCTGGGGCATACGTGACGCACGGGACGGCCAGCCGCGCCTTTCTGGGCGGCCTCGTCGACTACGCCGGCCTGTTCCCGCCGGCCGCGCTGGCGCTCGAGCCCGCGCTGGCCGAGTACGCGCGGCACCGCGCGGGGCCGGACGCCTGGATGCTGGGCCGTTTCGTCGTGCCGGCGGCACGCCTCGAGGCGCTGGCTTCCCTGCTGGCCGCCGACGCGGCGCTGGCGGCGGGCGGGGCGTGGCCCCTGGCCGTGCTCGTCGGCGCGCCCGACCTGGAGGGGGCGCTGGCGCTGCTGCCGGCGCAGGCCGACGCCGTTGTGGCGTGTGAGCAGGCCCGTCCGGGTCTCGCATCGGTTGAGGGATTCGAGCTGCCCCTGCCGCCCGTGACCGGCGCCGCAGGCGCGCTCGCCGCCGCGCTGGCCGACGAGGGCCTCGGCGGCCGCGACCTGTGGTTCGAGGTCGGGGCCGACGTGGAGGCCGCGCTGGACGACATCGCGCGGGCCGCCGCCGCCCGGGGCGGCCCGGGCTCCGACTTTCCACGGTTGGGTGCCAAGCTGCGCTGCGGCGGCGTCACCGCCGAGGCGTTCCCGTCCGTCGATCGCGTGGTAGCCGTGATTTCAGGTTGCGCCGGACGGTCCCTGCCGCTGAAGTTCACGGCGGGGCTGCACCATCCCGTGCGGCACCTGGCCGAGCAGCCGCCCGTGGTGATGCACGGGTTCCTGAACGTCGTCGGCGCCGCCCTCCTGGCGCAGGGCGGCGCGGACCCGGCCGTGCTGCGGGACTGCCTGCAGGAAGTCGAGCCGTCGGCGTTCACGCTGGACGGAGCCGGTTTCGCCTGGCGCGGCCACGCGGTGCCGGCGGCGTCCGTCGCGGCCGCGCGCGCGCATGCCGTGGGCGGCTTCGGGAGCTGCTCGTTCGACGAGCCGCGGCACGACTTGGCGACGCTCGGCCTGCCCGCGGACTGACAAGGAAAGGAACGCCCGCCATGGACCCCACCGTCGACCCGCGCGCGAAGTCGTTCGTGCCGGTCGCTGCCGACTCGCACTTCCCCCTGCAGAACCTGCCCTACGGCGTGTTCAGCCCGCGCGGCCACGACACCCCGCGGGTGGGCGTGCGCATCGGCGACATGGTGCTGGACCTGACCGTCCTGCAGGAGGACGACCTGCTGGACGAGGCCGAGCTGCCGTACGGCATCTTCGCCTGCCCGTGGCTGAACCCGTTCATGTCGCTGCCCGCGGCGCAGCGCCGCCTGGTGCGCGCGTGCCTGCATCGCCTGCTGGGCGAGCACGAGCCCACCCTGCGCGACGACCGCGACCTGCGCGCCCGCGCGCTGCGGCCGCTGCACGCCTGCGAGCTGCACATGCCCGTGGGCGTGCCCGACTACACCGACTTCTACTCGTCGCGCGAACACGCGACCAACGTCGGCATCATGTTTCGCGGCGCCGACAACGCCCTGATGCCGAACTGGCTGCACCTGCCGGTGGGTTACCACGGACGGGCCAGCTCGCTCATCGTCTCGGGCCAGCCCGTCGTGCGCCCGCAGGGGCAGACGCAGCCGGTCGAGGGCGAGCCGCCGGTGTTCGGGCCCTCGCGCCTGCTCGATTTCGAGCTGGAAGTGGGCTTCTTCGTCGGGTCCGGCAACGCACTGGGCGAGCCGGTGCCGGTCGACCAGGCGCAGGACCACATCTTCGGGCTGGTGCTGGTGAACGACTGGTCGGCGCGCGACATCCAGAAGTGGGAATACCAGCCGCTCGGCCCGTTCAACGCGAAGAACTTCGCCACCAGCCTGTCGCCATGGGTGGTCACGCTCGAGGCGCTGGCGCCGTTCCGCTGCCCGGCCCCGGCGCAGGATCCGCCCGTGCTGCCGTACCTGGCCGAGGGCGACCGCCACACCTACGACATCAACCTCGAGGTGCACCTGCAGGCGGCCGGCGAGACGCAGGCGCACCGCATCTGCGCCAGCAACTTCCGCCACCTCTACTGGACGATGGCCCAGCAGCTGGCGCACCACACGATCACCGGCTGCAACCTCAACACCGGCGACCTGCTGGCCTCCGGCACCATCAGCGGGCCCACGCCCGACAGCTACGGCTCGCTGCTCGAGCTGACGTGGCGCGGCACCAAGCCGCTGCGCACGCCCGGCGGCGCCGAGCGCCGTTTCCTGTCCGACGGCGACACCGTGACGATGTCCGCCTGGTGCCAGGGCGACGGCTACCGCGTCGGCTTCGGCGAGGTCACCGGCAAGGTGCTGCCGGCGCGATCGCCCGGCGGCGCGGGACGCTGATGGCGGGCGCGGCCGGCGACATCCTCTGGGAACCCTCGGCCGCGCGCGTGGCCGCCGCCCGCGTGACGGCGTTCGCGCGGGCCGCCGCCGACCGGGCCGGCTTCGGCGGCGGCGACCAGCACGCATTGTGGGAGTGGTCCGTCGCGCGCCCAGCCGACTTCTGGCGCCTGGTCTGGCAGGAGTGCGGCGTCGTCGGCGACGGCCCCGGCGACGTCGTCCTCGACGACGCCCACCGCATGCCGGGAGCGCGCTGGTTTCCCGACGCGCGCCTGAACTACGCCGAGAACCTGCTGCAGGGCCCCGACGACGCCGAGGTTATCGTCTTCCGCGAGGAAGGCGGCCGCAGCGCACGCTTGACGCGAGGCGAACTGCGGGCCCAGGTCGCCGCCTTCGCGGCCGCGCTTGCGGCCGAGGGCGTGGGGCCGGGCGACCGCGTGGCGGGATTCCTGCCGAACGTGCCCCAGACGGTCGTCGCCATGCTGGGCGCCGCTTCCCTGGGGGCGGTGTGGACCTCGTGCTCGCCCGACTTCGGGCAGGGCGGCGTGCTGGACCGCTTCGGGCAGGTCGAGCCCGTGGTGCTGGTGGCGGGCGACGGCTACCGCTACGGCGGCCGCGGCCACGACCGGCTGGAACTGGCCGCCGAGTTGCGGGCCGCGCTTCCGAGCGTGCGACGCCTGGTCATCGTTCCCGTACTCGCGCCCGCGCCGCGCCTGCCGGCGGGCGCCGTCCTGTGGGACGACTGGCTGCGCCCGCACGCGGGCGCGCCAACGCGCTTCACGCGCCTGCCGTTCGCCCATCCGCTGTTCATCATGTACTCGTCCGGCACCACGGGCCTGCCCAAGTGCATGGTGCACTCGGCGGGCGGCACCCTGCTGCAGCACCTGAAGGAACACCGGCTGCACTTCGACCTCGGCGACGGCGACCGGCTGTTCTACTACACGACCTGCGGCTGGATGATGTGGAACTGGCTGGTCTCGGGCCTGGCCAGCCGGGCGACCATCATGCTCTACGACGGCCAGCCGCTGCAGCCTGTCTCCGCGCTGTGGGACTATGCCGAGCAGGAGCGCTTCACGGTCCTGGGCGCCAGCGCCCGTTGGCTGGCCGCCTGCGCCAAGCTGGGCCTGAAGCCGGGCGCCACGCACGACCTGCGCGACCTGCGCGCGGTCCTGTCCACGGGCTCGGCCCTGCTGCCCGAGACTTTCGACTGGGTGTACGACGCGGTGGGCCGCGACCTGCAGCTCAGCTCCATCACCGGCGGCACCGACATCATCTCCTGCTTCGCCCTCGGCAGCGTCGCGCTGCCGGTGCGGCGCGGCGAGATCCAGTGCCGCGGCCTGGGCATGGCCGTCGACGTCTATGGCGACGACGGGCGGCCCGTGGCCGGCGGCCGCGGCGAGCTCGTCTGCACGGCGCCGTTCCCGTCCATGCCGGTCGGCTTCTGGAACGACCCCGACGGCGAACGCTACCGCCGCGCCTACTTCGACCGCTTTCCCGGCGTGTGGTGCCACGGCGACTATGCCGAGCTGACACCCGCCGGCGGCATGGTCATCCACGGGCGTTCCGACACGGTGCTGAACCCGGGCGGCGTGCGCATCGGCACCGCCGAGATCTACCGCGTGGTCGAGAAGTTCGGCGAGGTCGTCGAGAGCGTGGCGGTGGGCGTCGACCAGGGCGGCGACCAGAAGGTGGCGCTGTTCGTGGTCCTGCAACCGGACGCCGCGCTGGCGCCCGAGCTGGTGGCGCGGCTGCGCGCGGCGCTGCGCGACGAGGAGTCCCCGCGCCACGTGCCGCAGTGGGTGGTGCAGGCGCCGTCGATTCCGCGCACGATCAGCGGCAAGGTGGTCGAGAAGGCCGTGGCGCAGGCCCTGGCCGGGCTGCCCGTCGAGAACCTCGATGCGCTCGCCGATCCGGCGGCGCTGGACTGGTTCCGTCGCCCGGGCGTGCTGGACGGGTGACTGGACGGGTGAAGAGCGGCGCGCCGGGCGCTCAGCCCAGCAGCTCCCTGACCGCGGCGATGATCGCCTCGTTGGTGAAGGGCTTGCGCAGGGTGCGGTTGGCGCCCAGCAGCTGCGCCGAGTGCAGGTAGTTCTCGGGCTCGGCGCGCCCGCCGCCCGAGATGGCGATCAGCTTCAGCTCGGGGCGTCCCCGGCGCAGGTCCATGATCGCCTCGATCCCGTCCTTCTCCGGCATGATGATGTCGGTGATGACCAGGTCGAACGGCGCCGCGAGGAAGGCGGCCACGCCCTGCTTGCCGTTGGCGGCGGTGGCCACGACGTGGCCTTCCCGCGCCAGCAGGCTCTCGAGTAGCTCGCGGACCTCGTCGTCGTCCTCGATCACCAGAATGCGAGACATGTCGGACCTCCTGCCGGTATCATCCACGAAATCCACGCCCTGTCAAGAACCTGCGCTTCACCCGGTTACGCCGGCCGCCCGGCACGCCGCCAGCACCAGCGCCGGGCCGGTGAACGGCTTGGTCACGACCTCGCGGAACAGGCCCGGACCGCCGCCGGGGGCGTCGGCCACCTCGTTCATCCCTGTGACCAGCACCACCGGCAGCCCGGGGCGCACGTCGGCCACCTTGCGCGCCAGTTCGCGCCCGGTCAGCCCCGGCATGTACTGGTCGGTGACCACGACGTCGAACGCCTGTGGGTCGGCCGTGATCCGCTCGACCGCCGCGAACCCGTCGGCGACCGCCTCCACCTGGAAGCCGGCGCGGCCGAGCAGCACCACGGCCAGTTCGCGGATCTCCTCCTCGTCGTCGACGAAGAGCACGCGCCGTCCCGCGCCGGCCATCTGCGGCAGGACGGTGGTGTCGGGCTCGGCAGGCCGGCCGACCACCGGCAGCCGCGGCAGGAAGACCGATACCACGGTGCCGCCCCCGACCGGGCTTTCGAGGTGGACGCGGCCGCCGACGGCCGTCACCAGGCCGTACACCACGGGCAGCCCCATGCCCGTGCCCTGGCCCACCTCGCGGGTGGTGAAGAAGGGGTCGAAGATGCGCGACCGGTGCGCCTCGGGAATGCCCGGGCCGGTGTCGGTGATGGCCAGTTCCAGGACCTCGCGTCCCAGCCACTCGGGCGTGAAACGGGGGTCCGCGGCGTCCACCGTCACCGGTCGGGCCACGATCGTCAGCTGGCCGCCGGTCGCTTCCATCGCCTGTCGCGCGTTCTGCGCCAGGTTGCGCAGGATCTGCCGCAGCGGCTGGGCGCCGACGCGCACGCGGCCGCATTCGGCGGCGACCCGGC
This sequence comes from uncultured bacterium, assembly GCA_903847545.1. GTDB lineage: Bacteria > Krumholzibacteriota > Krumholzibacteriia > LZORAL124-64-63 > LZORAL124-64-63 > CAINDZ01. The sequence goes on from CAINDZ010000409.1 coordinate 8,807, forward strand.
ACTCGACGGTGATGTGCGCGGGCACCGACGCCGCCAGTTCCATCGCCAGGTCCTGCACCACGGGCGCCGGGTCGAGGGTGCCGGTCTCCGGCTCCTCGGAGCGGCTGAACTGGAGGATGCGCTGCACCAGCTCGTGCCCGCGCGTCGTGGCCTTCTGCACCCGGTCCAGGTCGGCGGCCAGGCGCACGGGGTCGCCCGCGTCCTGCCGGGCCAGCGAGGAAAAGCCCATGATGGCCTGCAGGATGTTGTTGAAGTCGTGGGCGATGCCGCCGGCCATGACACCCAGCGCCTCGGTCTTCTGGGCCTGCGCCAGCTGGGCATCGACGGCCTCGGTCTCCATCCGCGCCAGCACCAGGGGACCCAGGTCCTCGGCGATGCCGGCCAGGGCCTCGAAGTCGTCCTGCCGGTAGCCGCCGGCGCGACCGCCGACGGCGATCAGGCCCAGGACACGCCCGCCGGCCGCCAGGCGCACGCCCAGCAGCGGTGCGCGCGGCGCGTCGGCGCCGCCGCCGGTCTCGGTCAGGCACAGCGGCGCGTGGGCGTCCAGCACCTGCTGCAGCGCGGCGGGCACCGACTCGGGTGCCAGCAACAGGTCGGGGACTGATCCGTCAGCCAGCGGGTGGCAGTTGCAGGCCAGCCGCAACCGGCCGTTGCGGTCGTACATGCCGACGCACGAACAGGGAGCCTCCAGCAGCTCCCTCAACAACTCGCCGACCGTCGACCGCAGCGCCTCGCCGCGCGTGGCCATGACCGTCTCGGCCAGCCGGCTGCGCATCTCCAGGCGCCGCTCGGCGCGCTTGCGCGAGGTCACGTCACGCACCGTCCCGACCAGGCGTTGGGGGGCGCCGCTGCCGCTGCGCGCGGCCACGCGTCCGTGCTCCAGCACCCAGGCGTCCGTGCCGTCCGGGCGCCGGACGCGCATCTCGCACTCGTACGAGTCGGTGTGTTCCTGCTCGTGCCGCGAGATCGCCGCCTCGAGCCGTTCGCGATCGCCCGGGTGGATCAGGTCGCGCCAGGCCGGCACGTCGCCGGGCACCGGTCCGCCGGGGGCGATGACGGCGCCGAAGGCGGCGTTGTGGCCAAGGCGTCCGGTGGCCAGGTCCAGGTCCCAGACCCCGTCGCGGGCGGCCTCCAGGGCCACGGCCAGGCGCTCGCGGTTCTCCTCGAGCGCCCGTTGCGTCGCCATCTCGGCGGTCACGTCGCGGATGAAGGTCAGGCGCGCCTCGCGCTCGCGGAACTCGGTCGTGATGGTCAGGATCTGCACCTCGAGCAGCGAACCGTCGGCGCGGCGCAGGCGCGCGACGGGCATCAGCCCCTTCGTCGAGGTGGTCAGCGGCTCGAAGGGATGGCCGGCCGGGGGCGCATCGGCCGCCGGCGCCAGGTGGTCCAGGTCAAGCCCGGGCAGCGGCGCCTCGGGCGCCAGTCCGAACAGTTGCCGAGCCTGGAGGTTCACGTGGAGAACCCGACCCTCGGCATGCACGACGACCCCGAACGGGGCCGACTCCACCAGGCCCAGGTAGCGCGTCTCGCCGGCCAGCAGGATGGGCCGCAGGCGGGAGCGGTAGCGGAAGACCGCGGCCACGGCCGCGATGACCACAACCGCCAGGACCGCCTCGCCGATGTCGAGCCAGCCCGGCCCCCGGTTCGCATGCACGGGGACAGCGCCCCCGGCGACATCGGGCCCGGCCAGGGCCCGCGAACCGGATGCAACAGCGCCGAACAGCGCCACGAACACCCCTGCCCGAACCAGTGCGCGGTTGCGCCGCATCAGCCCTCCTCGGCCTTCGTCCCGTGCCGGCGGCCGGATCGTGCCGCCTGTCCCTGCCTGCTCAGGCCAGCGCCAGCGCCCGGCGCAGGTCGGCGATGATGTCCTCGACGTTCTCCAGCCCCACCGACAGCCTCACCATCGCCGGATGGATGCCCACCTTGAGCAGCTCCGTCTCCGAGTAGGTCGAGTGCGTCATCGTGGCCGGGTGCTCGATCAGCGTGTCGACGTCGCCCAGGCTCACGGCGAGCGTGCACAGCTGCACGTTGTCCATCACGACACGCCCGGCCTCGCGGCCGCCCTTCAGCAGGAAGCTGATCATGCCGCCGGGGCCGCGCTGCTGCCGCCGGCACAGGTCGTACTGCGGGTGCGTCTTGAGCCCGGGGTAGATGACGCTCTCCACCTTGGGATGGAAGCTGAGGAACTGCGCCACCTCGGTCGCGTTGGCGATGTGCCGGTCCATGCGCACGGGCAGCGTCTTGAGGCCGCGCAGCAGCAGCCAGGCATTGAAGGGCGAGATGCAGCCGCCCAGGTCGCGCAGGACCTCCATCCGCGCGCGCAGGATCCAGTCCGCCTTGCCCACCAGCACGCCGGCCACCGTGTCGCCGTGGCCGCCGATGTACTTGGTCGCCGAGTGCAGCACGATGTCGGCGCCCAACGCCAGCGGGTTCTGCAGGTACGGCGTGCAGAAGGTGTTGTCCACCAGCACCGGCACGCCGCGCGCGTGCGCCACCGCGGCCACGGTCGCGATGTCGGTCAGCACCAGCGTCGGGTTGGCCGGCGTCTCCAGGTAGACCAGGCGCGTCTTCTTCGTGATCGCGCGCGCGAAGTTTGCCGGGTCGGTCGCCGGCACCTCGGTCACCGTGATGCCCAGCCGCGGCAGCGTCTGCGTGAACAGCTGGTGCGTGCCGCCGTACAGCGTGTCACCGGCCACGATGTGGTCGCCGCTGCGGCAGCAGTTCAGCACGGCGGTCGTGGCGGCGGCCATGCCGCTGGACAGCGCCAGCGCCGCCTCGCCCTGCTCCAGGTAGGCCAGTTCGGCCTCGAGCGCCGTCTGCGTGGGGTTGCCCAGCCGCGTGTACACGTAGCCGGGGTCCTCGCCGCGGAAGATGGCCGCGCCGTGCTCGGCGTTCTCGAAGGCGAACGTCGAGCTCTGGAAGATGGGCGTACTCACGGCGCGGATCGGCCGGCCCGCCTCGTGCTTGTCCAGGTGTTTCTTGCCGTGGATGCAGAGCGTCGCGAAGCCGGGCGCCCTCGCACTCGCACCGGTGTCCTTGTCGTCGGCCATCACTTGCTCCCCTTCGCCGGGCGGCGCGGCGCGGCGCCGCCCCTGCCGGGCAGGTGCCGGCGCAGCGATTCCACGCGGTCCAGCCGTTCCCAGGTGAAACCGTCGCCGTCGCGCCCGAAGTGCCCGTACACCGCGGTCGGCCCGTACACCGGCCGCCGCAGGTCCAGGCTCTCGATGATGCCGGCCGGCGACAGGTCGAACTCGGCCTGCACGATCGCCGCCAGCCGGTCATCGGGCAGCGCGCCGGTGCCGGCCGTGTGCACGGTCACCGACAGCGGCTCGGGCATGCCGATCACGTAGGCGATCTCGACGGTGCACCGCCGGGCCAGGCCCGCGGCCACAAGGTTGCGGGCCACCCAGCGCGCGGCATAGGCGCCGCTGCGGTCGGGCTTGGTCGGGTCCTTGCCGCTCAGCGCGCTGCCGCCGTGCGGGCAGGCCGGCCCGTAGCAGTCGACGGTGATCTTGCGCCCGGTCAGGCCCGAGTCGGCGCGCGGCCCGCCCTCGCGGAAGGCGCCGACCGGGTTGATGAACACCTGCGTGGCATCGTCCAGCAGGCCCGTGGGTCCCAGCACCGGCTTGATCACCAACCGGCGCAGGTCGCGCCGCAGGGTGGCCAGGTCCGCGTCGGCATGGTGGTGGGCCGACACCACGACCGCGCTGATCGCGACGGGCACGTCGTCCCGGTAGCGCACCGAGACCTGGACCTTGCCGTCGGGGTACAGGTAGGGAACCTTTGCCGCCTCGCGCACGTCCTGCAGCTGGCGGGCCAGCCGGTTGGCGAGCAGGGCGGGCACGGGCATATGATGGGTGTCGAAGGCGAGGGTGCGACCCTCGTCGGTCGCGTAGCCGACGCACACGCCCTGGTCGCCGGCGCCCTTGCGGTCCACGCCCAGCGAGACGTCGCCGGACTGCTCCTCGAGCATGACCAGCACCGAGCAGCTGCGGTGGTCGAAGCCGGTGGCGGGATCCACGTAGCCCACGCGTCGCAGCGTGCCTCGGACCAGGCCGGTGATGTCCAGCCAGCACTTGGTGGTGATCTGGCCGGTCACGATGACCATGCCGCTGGTGGCCATCACCTCGCACGCCACGCGGGCGTAGCGGTCCTCGCGCAGGATGGCGTCGAGGATGTCGTCGGCGATCTGGTCGCAGATCTTGTCGGCGTGGCCGGCGGTGACGGACTCGGCGGTCTGGACCCAGGTGACGGGAAGATGCCTGGTGTACGGGGCCTTGGCAGACGGGGCCTTGGCAGACGGGGCCTTGGCAGACGGGGCCTTGGCAGACATGCGCGACTCCTTGCAGACGGCAAGGCGAGGGCCAGCCGTCAAAAAGCGGTTCCCAAGCGCGCGACGACCTGAAACAATGCGGCGGGGGAAGCGTTTAGCACCAATTCCCCGGTCCCTAACTTGGAGGAGCCCGCCATCAAAGTCAATCGCAGCCGCGACGGCCGGCAGCACGGCATCGAGGTGTCCGGGCTGACCTTCGCCTACCTGACCGAACCGGTCCTGAAAGACGTGTCGTTCACGCTCGAAAAGGGCGCGATCGGCCTGCTGGGCCCCAATGGATCGGGCAAGACCACCCTGCTGCGCTGCCTGCTCGGGCAGGTGCCGCTGTCGCGCGGGCACGTCCAGGTCCTGGGCTGGGACATGGCCGCCCAGGCCCGGGCCGCGCGGGCCGGGCTGGGCTGGATGCCCGAGCGCGGGGGCGTCATCCCCGGGATGAGCGGCGTCGCCCTGGTGGCCTACATGGGCGAGCTGTCGGGCCTGCCGTCCCGCGACGCGATGCAGCGGGCCCACGAGGTCCTGCACTACGTGGGGCTGGCCGACGAGCGCTACCGCTCCTGCCAGGACTACAGCCAGGGCATGAAGCAGCGCCTGAAGCTGGCGCAGGCCCTGGTCCACGACCCGGACTGGCTCTTCCTGGACGAGCCGACCAGCGGGCTGGACCCGCGCGGCCGCGTCTCGATCCTCGAGCTCATCCGCGACCTGGCCTGGAACAAGGGGCTGGGCGTCATCCTGTCGACGCACCTTCTGGCCGACGTCGAGGCCGTGTGCCACGAGATCCTCGTGCTGCGCTCGGGCGAGCTGCTGGCGCGCCAGACCGTCGACACGCACACGAAGCAGGCCAAGCAGGTCTTCGAGGTGGAGGGCTTCGGCAACGAGGAGGCCTTCATCGCCGACCTGCGCGAGCTGGGCGCCCAGTTCGAGCCCGACGGCCGCCTGCTGCTGGTCACGCTCGACCTGTCCCGCTTCCCCGAGGCCTGCCGCCCCGAGGGCTACGACCCGACCGCGGGCGTCAACGTCATCCTGAAGGTCGCGAAGGCGCGCGAATACGCGCTGCGCCGGCTGCGCCGCCGGCCCGTCTCGCTGGCCGAGGAATTCTATCGCATGGTGGAGGCCTGACCAATGCCCGTCTACGAACGCGGATACACGCACTGGGAGCCGTCGGGCCGGCGGGCCAACCCCGCCTGGTTCGTCATCGCCCGGCGCGGCGTCATCGAGCCGCTGCGCCGGCGCTGGCTGTTCCTGCTGGTGGTCATGTCGTGGGTGCCGGCCATCGTCAAGGGCGGCTTCATCTACGGCAAGCTCAAGGCCGGGAACATCCTCGACCTGATGGGCGGCGGCTGGACCAGCATCGAGCCGGAGGGCTTCCTGCGGTTCATGGAGGGGCAGCGCTTCTTCGTCTTCGTGATGCTGGCCATCACGGGCGCGGGGCTGATCGCCTCGGACCGGCGCGAGAACGGGCTGTCGCTGTACTTCTCGCGACCGCTGGGCCTGCTCGACTATATCGGCGGCAAGGTGCTGACCATCGTCACCTTCTACAGCCTGGTGACGCTGCTGCCGGTGGTCGCGCTGTGCGTGTTCTCGTACCTGATCGCGCCCGAGGCGACCGGCGCCAACATGCTCCTGCTGACGCCGCTGCGCTGCCTGGTCTACTGCGCGCTGTCGGGCACCAGCATCGGCCTGGTGCTGCTGGCCTTCTCGTCGATGGGCACCCGCAGCATCTTCGTGATGGTGTGGTGGACGGTGCTGGTCTCCGGCACAGAGACCATCGGCGCCATCGCCAAGGGCCTCGGCCAGAATACGCTGCAGGCCGTCAACTTCCTGGGCCAGTACCACAATGCCGGCTCGCTGCTCTTCGGGGCGCCGGCGCGCCTGGCCATCTCGCCCTGGGCCAGCCTGGCCATCGTCGTCGGCTGGACGATGCTGGCGCTGTGGGTCCTGCGCAAGCGCATCCGTCCGGTGGAGGTGGTGTCGTGAAGGGCGCGGGCATCGACAGCACCCAGGCGCGGATCACCGCCGACCGCGTCGGCAAGTGGTTCGGCGAGGTCATCGCGGTCAACAACTGCACGCTCACCGTGGGCACCGGCGTGGTCGGCCTGCTCGGCGCCAACGGCGCGGGCAAGAGCACGCTCTTCAAGATGCTGGCCGGGCTCATCGAGCCCAGCCACGGGACGGTGCGCGTCTTCGGGCGCCGCCTGCGCGACGACGTCGGCTGGTACCGCCGCGTGGGCTTCTGCCCCGAGAGCGATGCCCTGCCCGACTGGATGACCGGCCGCGAGTTCCTCGAGCTGATGCTGCGCCTGATGGGCTTCGAGAAGGCCGAGATCAACCGCCGCGTCGCCTACTGGCTGCAGCGGTTCGAGCTCGAGTCGGCGGCCAACCGTCGTCTCGGCGGCTACTCGAAGGGCATGCGGCAGAAGATCAAGCTGGCGCAGGCCATGGCGCACGACCCGGACGTCATCTTCCTGGACGAGCCGCTCAACGGCATGGACCCGGTCTCGCGCAAGCAGTCGATCGACCTCGTCCGCGAGCTGGGCGAGATGGGCCGCACCGTCCTGGTGTCGAGCCACATCCTGCCCGAGGTCGAGTCGATGACCAGCAACATCATCCTGATCGACCGTGGTCGCGTGCTGGCCGAGGGCGCCGTGGCCGAGATCCGCGACAAGATCCCCGAGCACCCGACCACCGTGGCCCTCGCCTCGTCGGCGCCGCGCGCGCTGGCCGGCTTCCTCATCGGCCGCGAGCACGTCGTGGGCGTGCAGGTGGACCAGGAGAACCGCGTCGTGGTCAGCACCGACCACGCGGTGGCGTTCTACCGCGCGCTGCCCGGCTGGCTGCTCGACAACGGCCTGGTCGTGGACGAGATCGTGACCCTGGACGACAGCCTCGAGGCCGTCTTCCAGTACCTGACGGAGAGGTGACAGCGATGAACCGCGCGACCAATGCCGCCGCCGCCCCGATGGACGACGTGCGACCCCAGCGCAGCCTGCCCGCCGCGGCGTGGCTGGCCTGGTACTCGCTGCGCGAGATGATCCGCCGCCGGCGCCTCGTGGCGCTCGGCCTCATCTGCCTGCTGCCGGTGCTGATGGTGCTGGCCATCCGCATCTGGTTCTCGCAGGCGGGCGTCACGGCGCAGATGATGCTGGCCTCGCTCTCGCACGACGTCTTCATGCCGTTCCTGATCCCCGTGGTCGCGCTGTTCGTCGGCGTGCCCGCGATCGGCGAGCAGGTCGACGACGGCACCATCGTCTTCACCTGGACCCGGCCGGTCCGCCGGCGCGCCATCTACCTGGGGCGCCTGCTGGCCGCCCAGGCCGTGTCCGCGCTGGTCCTGTGCTTCTCGCTGGCCCTGTGCTTCGTGGTGATGGTCAGCCAGGGCGCCGGGGTCCTGACGTGGGAGTTCATCCGGCTCTACCTCCAGACGATGCTGATCATCGTGCTGGGCGTGTTCACCTATGCCGCGCTGTTCGCGGCGATGGGCACGTACTTCAAGAAGCCGATCCCGCCGGCCCTGATGTTCGCCGTCGGCTGGGAGAACCTGGTCACGAACATCCCGGCCCGCGTGCAGGAGCTGAGCCTGCGCTTCCACCTGCAGAACCTGGTCACGGCGCCGGCCGAGGCCCCGCAGGGCCTGCCCGGCCTGCTGGGCGCGCTGCTCTCCACGGCCTTCCACCGCGACCCGGTGCCGAAGCTGCAGTCGGTGGCCGTCCTGGTCGGCGTCACGCTGGCGAGCGCCGCACTCGGCGTCTGGCTGTTCCGCCGCAAGGAGATCGCGAAGTAGGCTTCGCGACGGGGTGTGCGCCGTGAGCCTCGACCGCGCGTTCTTCGCCGCCGATCCCGTCACCGTGGCGCGGGGGCTCGTGGGCGCCGTGCTGGAAGTGTCCGCGGCCGGCGCGCGCTGCACGGCCCGCATCGTCGAGGTCGAGGCCTACGGCGGTCCCGACGACCCGGCATCGCATGCCGCCGGCGGGGCGACCCCCCGCAGCGCCGTCATGTTCGGGCCGCCGGGTGTGGCCTACGTCTACTTCATCTACGGCATGCACCATTGCCTGAACATCGTGACGGGTCCTGCCGGCACGGCCGGCGCCGTGCTCATCCGGGCCGTCGAGCCGCTGCATGGTCGTGCGGACATGGCGTGGCGACGCGGGCTGGACCCCGGACAGGCACGCGACTGCGACGTCGCCGGCGGGCCGGGGCGCCTGTGCGGCGCGCTCGGCATCGACCTCGGCTGGAACGGCCTGCCGGTGGCCGCCCGCCTGCGGCGCCCCGCCGGGGCCCCAGGCGTGTTGCGGATCGCCGCCGGCCCGCCGCCCCGCCGGGTCGTCACCTCGCCGCGCATCGGCGTGCGCAAGGCCGCGGACCGCCCCTGGCGCTTCTGCGATCCCGACAGTCCCTGCCTGTCGCGACCGGCCTGACCCCGAAGGGATCCCCGGTTCGGGATGGAACGCCCCTGCCGGGTGCGCTCCCTTGAGCTTTGGGACGGCCGGCCACCGGGGCTTCACGCCCTGGATTTTTTCGGCGCGGCGGGCCGTAACCCTTTCGACGCCCGTGCGTAGGGTGGCCGAATTGACAGGCCCCCGGCGCCGATGATACGTTGCCGCCATCCGCATCCAGGCCCGTGTGTCACCCTGGTTTCCGGGATCCGTCGTTCTGTTTTCCCCGGCCGGCCGCCTGTGCCCGGCCTGTCTCGTGCCGTCCGCCGACAAGGGCCCGGGCCCGTCCGCGGACCAACCTCCGGAGGCTTCCATGCCCGACCGTTTCCGCCGACTCAACCTGCTTGGCGCCTGCCTGCTCATGCTGGTCGCCGCCAGCGCAGGCGCCGGGACCTACCTTGACCTGCAGGGCAAGGTCCAGGAGTTCACGCTCGACAACGGCGTGAAGTTCCTCGTGCTCGAGAACCACGACGTGCCCGTGTTCTCGTTCCGCACCTTCGTCAACGTCGGCAGCGCCAACGAGACGCGCGGCATCACCGGCCTGACGCACATCCTCGAGCACATGGCCTTCAAGGGCACGGCCGAGATCGGCACCAGCGACCACAAGGCCGAGCTCAAGGCGATGGCGGCCGAGGACGCCGCCTTCGACGCGCTGAAGGCCGAGCGGCTGAAGGGTGCGCAGGCCGACCCGGCGAAGCTGGAGGAGCTGGAGAAGGCCTTCACCGCGGCCAAGGACGCCGCGCGCGCCTTCGTCGTGACGAACGAGTTCGGCCAGATCGTCGAGAACAACGGCGGGCAGGGCCTGAACGCGTCGACGAGCAGCGACATCACGATGTACCTGTACAACTTCCCGAGCAACCGCCTCGAGCTGTGGGCCTACCTCGAGGGCGCCCGCATGTCGCGCCCGGTGTTCCGCGAGTTCTACACCGAGAAGGACGGCCCGGTCACCGAAGAGCGCCGCATGCGCACGGACAACAACCCGATCGGCCGGCTCATCGAGCAGTTCGAGAACCTGATGTTCATGGCCAACGGGTACCACCACTCGACGATCGGCTACCTGTCCGACCTGCAGAACGTCAGCCGCGCCGACTGCGAGGCCTACTTCCGCAAGAACTACGTCGGCTCGAACATCGTCGTGGCCGTCGTGGGCGACGTGAAGTTCGCGGACGTGCAGAAGTACGCGGTGAAGTACTTCTCGGCCATCCCGAAGGGCAATCCCGACCCCGTCGAGACCTTCGAGCCGAAGCAGCTGGGCGAGAAGCGCATGGTGATGAACGACCCCTCGCAGCCCGTGTACATCGCCGGCTACCACATCGACAACATCCGCAGCGCCGACTGGCCGGTGTACCAGGTCATCGCCGGCGTGCTGGGCCAGGGCCGCACCAGCCGCTTCTACGAGCAGCTGGTCAAGAAGGACAACGTGGCGGTCCAGGCCATGGCCTTCCCGGGCTTCCCCGGCGAGAAGTACCAGACCGGCCTGCTCGTGCTGGGCATCCCCGCCAAGGGCAAGACGGGCGCCGACATCGAGACAGCCGTCGATGCCGAGATCACGAAGCTGGTCAAGGACGGCATCACGCAGGAGGAACTGGACGGCGTCAAGCAGCGCACCCGCGCCTCGTTCATCCGCGGCCTGCGCGGCAACGACGGCATGGCCGAGCAGCTGGCCTACTACCAGACCTACATGGGCGACTGGCGTCGCCTCTTCAACGAGGTGGCGCGCGTCGAGGCCGTGACCCTCGACGACGTCAAGCGCGTGGCGGCCGAGGTCTTCACCCCGGACAACCGCACCGTCGCCATCATCAAGACCGAGGAAGCCGCCAACTAGGGTGAACCCACGTCTTCCGCCCCGGGGGCGGAAGCCGGAAAGGACTAGAGGACATGAAGCGAATGAACTGCGCGCTGTCGGCCCGACGGGTGGCGGCGCTGTTCGCCCTGGCGCTGGTGCTGGCCGCCGTGCCTGCCGCGTTCGCGGCGTCGAAGAAGCCGTGGGACAAGATCCCCGTGCCCCCGCTGAACAGCTTCACCATGCCGGCCTACGAGCGCGTCCAGCTGGCCAACGGCATGGTCGTGTACCTGGCAGAGGACCACGAGTTTCCGCTGGTCGAGCTCAGCGCCACGATCAACGTCGGCTCCATGTACGAGGACGCCGCCAAGCTGGGCCTGGCCGAGATGACGGGCACCGTGATGCGCTCGGGCGGCACCGCCACGCACAGCGGCGACCAGATCGACGAGCTGGTCGAGGCCCGGGGCATGAGCGTCGAGACCGAGATCGGGATGACCGAGGGCACGGCCTACCTGTCGGCGCTGAAGGAGGACGCGCAGCTGGGCCTGGACCTGCTGGCGGACATCCTGCGCAACCCGGCGTTCCCCGAGGACAAGATCAAGCTGGCCAAGGAAGAGCAGAAGGCGAGCATCAGCCGCCGCAACGACGACCCCATGACCATCGCCCGCCGCGAGGCCATGAAGGTGGTCTTCGGGCCCGACCACGTGCTGGCCCGGGTGCCCGAGTACGCGACCATCGCGAGCGTCTCCCGCAAGGACATGCTCGACTTCCACGCCACGTACTTCCACCCCGACCGCATGTACCTGGTCGTCGTCGGCGACTTCGACAGCAAGGACATGGTCAAGAGCATCGAGAACGCGTTCGCCGGCTGGGCCAAGGCCGACAAGCCCCTGCCCAAGGATCCCGAGATCCCCGACCTGCCGCGCACGGTCAACGTGGTCGACAAGGCTGACCTGACGCAGACGACGATCATCATGGGCGCCAAGGGCATCCGCGCCGACGACCCGGCCTACGCGGGCGTGCAGGTGGCCAACAAGATCCTCGGCGGCGGCTTCGCCACCCGCCTGTTCAACGAGGTCCGCAGCCGCCAGGGCCTGGCCTACTCGGTGGGCAGCGCATCGGGCGCGGGCTGGCGCTACCCCGGCCTGTTCATGGCCTTCACGATGACCAAGTCCGAATCCAGCCAGAAGGCCGCGCAGGCCATCGTGGCCGAGATCCAGCGCATGGTCACCGAGCCGGTCACCGAGACCGAGCTGGCGATGGCCAAGGACAACATCCTGAACTCCGAGGTCTTCAACTACGACAACAAGCGGGACATCCTGGACCGCCTGGTCATGTTCGAGCGCTTCGGCTACCCGCAGGACTTCCTGCAGACGTACCTGGCCCAGGTCCGGGCGCTGACCCCGCAGGACGTGCTCAAGTCCGTGCAGGCCGCGTGGCGCCCCGACCGCCTCAGCTTCCTGGCCGTGGGCGGCTACAAGGCCTTTGACGGCGACTTCAGCGTGTTCGGCCCGGTCAACATGGTGGACATCACCATCCCCGAGCCCGCGTTCGAGGTGCCGGCGGCGACGCCCGAGGCGCTCGCCCAGGGCAAGGCGGCCTTCGACCGCGCGGTCGCGGCCGCCGGCGGCGCCGCCAAGCTGGCGGCCCTGAAGACCTACACCGAGACGACCATCCTCGACGCCACCGTCCAGGGCATGGCCCTGTCGTTCACCATCGAGAAGTCGGTCGTCTACCCGGACAAGGTCCACACCCTGCAGAAGACGCCGTTCGGCAACATGACCAGCGTGCTCAACGGCGACGACGGGTTCGTCCAGTCGCCGCGCGGCGCCAAGGAGATGTCCGCCGACGAGCTGAAGGATGCCCGCGAGGAGATGCAGACCGACATGCTCGGCACCCTGCGCAACCCCGGCGCCTTCACGTTCCAGGCGCTGGCGCCGGCCGAGGTCGAGGGCAAGCCCTGCCTGCCCGTGTACGTGACCGGCGTGGGCGAGGACTACCGGATCATCTACCTGGACGCGGCCACCGGCCGGGCCGTCCTGGTGCAGCAGCCGGGCACGTCGCCGATGACCGGCGCGCCGGTGACCCAGAAGACCTACCTCGACGAGTACACGACGTTCGACGGCCTGACGCTGCCGAGCCGCGTGCGCCTGTGCTACGACGACGAGGAGTTCGCCAAGGGCCGCACCACCGCCTTCAAGGCGAACGCGAAGGTCGACCCCGCGCTGTTCGTGGAGAAGGACAAGGAGAAGGGCAAGTAGCCGGCGCGCGGGCGCCGGCGCATCCTGCCGAGGACGGCATGGGAAAAGGTCCGGGGGCGTCATGCTCCCGGACCTCTTTCTTGCCTGCCATCGACGCCGCCGCGTCGAGGGACCTGAAAATAGTATAGCTGCTTCACGGTCTACGCGGGGAGCTCATGGAAGTGCGCGAGCTTCAACAATCCCCACGATTTGTCGCCAATGAAGCAGCTATGGAGCGATTATAAGACCTATTGTGAGCATTTGTCCATGATTATTTGCGCTCAAGATATCAGTTTGCGGCATGCCCGGTCGGGACCGGAGGCAGCGGTCGACCGGCGGGACATCTTCCCACCCGTGTCCCGGCGTTGAACAAATCCTCGCGCGACCGGGTAATCCCGCTGTCCCGTGGCTGCGGGGCGGCACCCGGAGCGACGTCCCCCGACCGTGCAACCGGTTGCGCCGCAGCCACGTAACAAGTTCTCCGGAGGCGCCTGCCGGGCGCCCCACGCACGACACGCAAGGGGGCAGGAACCATGATCTCGGCCATCGTCGCGCTGTTCGTCCTGTCGGTCGTCCTCGGGGCCGTCGTCCTCGCCGTGAAGCTGGCCGTCGCCCTCGTGGTGCTGCCGTTCAAGATCCTCGGCTGGCTGCTGGGCGGGCTCCTGGCCCTGGTCCTGGTCGTGCCCGCGCTGCTGGCGCTGGGCGCGGTCGCGGTCGTGGTGGTCCCGGTCGCGCTCGTCGTCCTGGCCTGCCTGGCGCCGGTCCTGGTGATCGTGGCCATCGCGGCGGGCGTCTTCGGCGCCTGACCGCGCCGGCCCCCCCTGATTGCCCACCCCCGGGGCCTGTGTTAGGTTTCGCCGGCTGATGGCACCCGGCGCGCCGGCGCCGCCCACTTGTCCCGGAAGGTCGCGATGTCCGCGTCGCCGCGCCCCGTCTCGTCGCCTGCCGCCGAGCCGTACCGCCCCGTCCACCATGTGCGCCTGGTCACGGCCGCCTCGCTGTTCGACGGCCACGACGCCGCCATCAACATCATGCGCCGGCTGCTGCAGGCCACCGGGGCCGAGGTCATCCACCTCGGGCACAACCGGTCGGTGCGCGAGATCGTCGACTGCGCCATCCAGGAGGACGCGCAGGGCATCGCCATCACCAGCTACCAGGGCGGGCACATCGAGTTCCTCAAGTACATGCACGACCTGGTCGCGGCGTCCGGGCGCCGCATCCTGATCTTCGCGGGCGGCGGCGGGACCATCCTGCCCGACGAGATCGAGGAGCTGCACGCGTACGGCATCGCCCGCGTCTACTCGCCCGACGACGGCCGCGCCATGGGCCTGCAGGGCATGATCAACGAGGTCATGCAGCGCTGCGACTTCGCCGTGGGCGAGGAGCCGACGCCGGCGACGCTGGCGCC
>CAINDZ010000410.1 GCA_903847545.1 uncultured bacterium
TCTCGACCGTGGTGGCCGAGGGACGCTTCTTCACGGCCGACGAGGTCGCATCGCACGCCCGCGTCTGCGTCCTGGGCTACGGGCCCCGCAAGGACCTGTTCCCGGCGCGGGATCCCATTGGCAAGACCATTCGCATCTTCGGCAAGCCGTACCTGATCGTGGGCGCCATGGAGTCGCGCCGGCACATCGTCGGCGCCATGGGCGACAACTACGTGTGCACGCCGTGGACGACGTTCGAGAAGGACGGTCTGGTCACGCGCTTTGAGGACCGCAACCTGGCCCTGACCATGAAGGACGGCTACACCTCGGACGAGGTGATGTCCAACCTGACCGGCACCCTGCGCCAGGAACGGCGGCTGCGCCCGGACGAGAAGAACGACTTCGACATCATCTCGTCCGAGACCTACGGCGAGCTCATCGACAAGGTCACCGGCGGCGTCGCCCTGGTGCTGGTCGTGCTGTCGTCCATCGGCCTGCTGGTGGGCGGCATCGGCGTCATGAACATCATGATGATCTCGGTCGCCGAGCGCACGCGCGAGATCGGCGTCCGCATGGCCATCGGGGCGCGGCGGCAGGACATCCTGCTGCAGGTGCTCATCGAGGCCGGCACGCTGACGGGCATCGGCGGCATCCTCGGCATCGTCACGGGCTACTTCGCCTCGTGGGGGATGACGCACCTGCTGCGCTTCCCGTTCAGCGTCTCGCCGTGGGTGACCCTGGGCGCGGCCCTGTTCTCGGTCTCGATCGGCGTCTTCTTCGGCCTCTACCCGGCCAACAAGGCCGCGCGCATGGACCCCATCGTGGCGCTGGGCCGCGAGTAGAACCCGCGGCCCAGCCTTCCCTCTTCCGGTTCCCGCGACACGCGCTACGCCAGCGTCACCTTCGCCGTCTGCTCCTGCAGGCGACGGCCCACGGCCGTCAGGTGCCCGACGCTGTCGTTGATGCGGCCCACGCCGGCCACGGTGTCGCGGATGGCGCTGTCGAGGCTGCGCACGTTGTGCGAGATGCCCGACAGGCTGGCCGTCGAGTCGGTGACGCTCTCGGCGATCTCGGCCGAGCCGGCGCTCACCCGCTGCAGGCTGCTGGAGATCTCGTTCGCGGCGGCCGACTGCTGCTCGACGGCGGCGGCGATCGTCTGCGACACGTCGTTCAACTGCTGCGTGAACCCGGCCACCTCGTCGATCTCGCGGATCGACAGCAGCGTGGCCTCCTGGATCGCGCGGATGCTCTCCTCGATGTCGGTCGTCGCCTTCGACGTCTGCCGCGCCAGTTCCTTGACCTCGCCCGCCACCACGGCGAACCCGCGCCCGGCCTCGCCCGCCGACGCCGCCTCGATGGTGGCGTTCAGCGCCAGCAGGTTCGTCTGGTCGGCGATGTCGCGGATCAGCTGGCTGACGCGGTCGATGTGCTGCGCGGTCTCGTGCAGGCGGCCGACGTTCTCGCGCGCGGCCATCATGCGCTGGTTCGAGTAGGCGGCGATCTGCAGCTCGCGGTTGCAGCTGCTGGAGACCTCGGCGATGCTCGCGCTCATCTCCTGCACGGCCGCGGCCGTGGTGCAGATGCGCTCGGAGATGTCGTTGGCGCCGTGGGCCACCAGGCTCGAGTTGTGCGACACGGTGTCGGTGCTGCCGGTGACCGTGCGCGAGCTGTCGGCCATCGCCTGGGCGTTGGCCTCGATCTGGGTGGCCGTCGCCGAGAGCTCGTGCGAGGCCTGGCCCAGCGTGCCCACGTTGGCAGCGATCTCGCCGACGAAGCCGCGCAGGAAGTCGGCCATGCCCGCGAACGAACGGCTCAGCGAGCCGATCTCGTCCTTCTTCGCCAGCAGGCCCTGGTCGATGCGGGCCGTCAGGTCGCCGGTGGCGATGCGGGCCGCGGCCAGTTCCAGCAGCGCCACCGGCCGCGCGATGTCGCGCGCGACCAGGAAGCCGATGGCCCCACCGACCGCCAGGCCCGCCAGCATGACCGCCAGCAGGATGGTGTGCGCCGCGGCGACGGTCCGGTCGGCGGCGGCCTCGGTCGCCGCCACGTCGGCGCGAACGGCCTTGATCGTCTGCTCCAGCTGGTCGAGCTGCTTGCCCACCAGGCCGTCCAGCTGCGTGTCGAGCGCGTCCAGGCGACGGACCGCCGCGGTGTCGCCGGCCAGCCGGGCGGCCGCCAGGCGCCGTATCTCGACGATCGCCGGGTGCACCTCGTTCTCGTCGGTGCGGTCCATGTCATCGAGCAGGCGCAGCGCCTCAGGCGAGGCCGCGGGGTTGGCCTTGAACGCGGCGATCTGCGCGTCCATCTCGGATTTCGTCCGCTGGTAGCCGGCGAACTGCTCGTCCAGGTCGCGCTGGTCCAGGGCGGCCATCATCTCCATGGCGGCAAGCGGCTTGCGGGTGGTCATCTCCTGCATCTCGATCAGCGCCGAGAGATTCGCGTACTCGCCCAGCGATTCCTTCATCTCGTGGCGGACCACCCCGACGCGCTCGAAGGCGACCAGGCCGCTGGCCACCAGCAGCGCGCACACCACGCCGAACCCGCACAGGATCTTCACCTGCAGCTTCATGCCATCATCCCCCGGATGTTGCCCGAATGTCGGTTGTCGCCGGGGAGCCGCCGGTCGGCGGAGCCCCCGACAGGACGGGATCGACCGTATGGGGGATGCCTTTAGCCGCCATCGACGACCACTTCGGGGGACATTCGGGGTTGACCGGCCCGCCTCCCGTGGCGACGATGGCCCTCCGGGGGGTGGCGAACCGCCGCCGGGGGCTTGATCTTGGGGGCTGGCGCGCCCCGGGCGGACCGGGGACCGGAAAGGACCGTACAGGTGGCGGATTTCGAACTTTGCGTGATCGGCAGCGGCCCCGGGGGCCAGAAGGCGGCCATCCAGGCGGCCAAGCTGGGCCATCGCGTCTGCGTCGTCGAGCGCATGGAGCAGGTCGGCGGCGTGGCCGTGCACACGGGCACCATCCCGTCCAAGGCCCTGCGCGAGGCCATCATGCGCGCCACCGTGGGCAAGGACCACCTGAACGCCCGCGGCGAGGTCCGCACCGGCAAGCTGACCATCGGCGAGCTGCTGGGCTCGTGCCAGCGCATCATCGCCACCGAGATGGACATCGTCCGCGCGCAGCTCAGCCGCAACGGCGTCGAGCTGCTGCTGGGCGAGGCCTCTTTCACCGAGGGCGGCGGGCTCGTCGTCCGCGGGGCCGAGGTCGAGCGCGAGCTGACCGCCGACTTCTACCTGATCGCCACCGGCTCGGAGCCCACGCGCCCGGCCAGCGTGCCCTTCGACGACCAGTGCGTGCTCACCAGCGACGACCTGCTGCGCCTGCCCTGCCTGCCCGAGACGATCATCGTCTGCGGCGGCGGCGTCATCGGCACCGAATTCGCCTCGATGTTCGCGCGCCTGGGCGTGCGCGTGACCCTGGTCGAGCGCGGCTCGCGCGTGCTGGGCTTCCTGGACCTGCAGATCGGCGAGGCCCTGCAGTACCACCTGCGCTCGCGCGGCCTGACACTGCGCCTGGGCGAGGAGGTGCTTGACGTCGTGCGCGTCAACGACGAGGACTCGGCCGGCGTCGAGGTCAGCCTGCGCAGCGGCAAGCTGCTGCGCGCGCAGGCCGTGCTGTGGTGCCTGGGCCGCCACGGCGCCACCGCGCGCCTGAACCTGCCGGCGGTCGGCCTCGAGGTCGACCCGCGCAGCCGCCTGGCGGTCGACAACAACTACCGCACCGCGAACCCGCGCATCTACGCCGTGGGCGACGTCATCGGCTTCCCGGCGCTGGCCTCGACCTCGATGAACCAGGGCCGCACGGCCGTCTGCCACATGTTCGGCGTCGCGATCCACGACCGCAGCCGCGACTTCCCCATCGGCATCTACTCGATCCCCGAGATCAGCACGGTGGGGCGCAGCGAGGAGCAGCTGACCGAGGAGGGCGTCCCCTACGAGACGGGCAGCGCCCGCTACACCGAGACGGCGCGCGGGCAGCTCATGGGCGACGACGTGGGCATGCTGAAGCTGATCTTCCACCCGCAGACGCACGCGCTGCTGGGCGTGCACATCATCGGGACGGGCGCCACCGAGCTGATCCACATCGGCCAGGCGGTCATCTCGCTGGGTGGCACGGTGGACTACTTCGTCGAGAGCGCCTTCAACTACCCGACGCTGGCCGAGTGCTACCGCGTGGCGGCGCTGAACGGCCTGAACAAGCTGCGGCTGCCGTACCGCATCGCGGGCA
>CAINDZ010000411.1 GCA_903847545.1 uncultured bacterium
GAACGGTGCCTGGCCGCGGGCCCCCTCGGCGTCGTCGGGCCCGATGCGCTGGACGGCGGCGCCTGGCGCGTCGTGCTGGTGCTGGAGGCGAGCGGGCGCCGTTCGCAGTCGTTCGACGCCGCGCGCAAGGCCGTCGAGCGCGCCTGGTTCGACGAGGAGAGCGAGCGCCGGCTGCGCGCCGCGCTCGATGCCTTGCGGCGCGGCTACGGCGAGGAAGTGGACGGGCAGGCCGTCGACGCGCTGGCCGCCACCGGCCGCTGACCGATCGGACCTGCGTTGAAGGGACGTCGGGATCCGGCGTCCCTTTTCATTTCGGGCTGCGCCGCCGCTGGCCGAAGGTCGCTTCCTCGCCTAGAATGCCCCCCGGGCCGGGAAGACGGAATTGCGTCCATCGGGCGAAAGGGCACGCCATGCTGAACCCCTCCTTTACCAGGATCGGACTCTCGCCGATCGTCGAGATCAGCGAACGGATACGCGACCTGGCCCCCCGTTGGGAAGCGGCCAACGGCGGCAAGTTCGCGTTCCTGCAACGCGGCGAACTGGCTGACGACACCCCGGCTTTCATCACGCGCGCCGTCGGCCAGGCCATCGAGGCCGGGCTGACCCGCTACCCGAAGTCGGGCGGCGAGCCCTGGTTCAAGGACGCGGTGCTGGCGCGACTGGCAGAGTCCGGCATCAAGGACGTGGGCCGGGAGCATGTGTTGTGCACGTACGGCGGCCAGGAGGGCCTGCAACTCACCTTCAACCTGTTCGCCGGCGGGCGCGTCGTGGCCTTTGCGCCGACCTGGTCCTGCGTGCTTGAGAACATCGCGCCCTACGGCAGCTACACGCTGGACCCCGTGCCGTTCATCGAGCGCGACGGCGCGCTGGAGATCGATTTCGCGCAGGTCGAGGCCAAGCTGCCCGGCGCCGACCTGCTTTACGTCAACACGCCGCACAACCCGACCGGCAAGGTGTTCTCGCGCGAGGAACTCTCCCGACTCAACGACCTGTGCCTGAAGCACGGGGTGCGCATCGTCTCGGACGAGGCATACGAGGACTTCGTGTTCGGCGGCGCGCGCCACGTCAGCCTGCTCGAGTTTCCCGGCGACCACATCTTCTCGGTGCACACCTGCTCGAAGTCCTACGCCGCCACGGGCTTCCGCATCGGCTACACGGTGTGCCGCGACGCGAGCCTGATCTCCAGGATGACGCTGGGCGAATACACGCAAACCGCCGGCGTGGTGCCGTTCATCCAGAAGGCGTTCGCCGTGGCGTTGACGTCCGTCGAGGAACGCGAGGCATGGCTGCGCCCGCTGATGGAGCGCTTCGGCCGCCGGCGCGAACTGATCGTCGAGCGCCTGGCCCCCGTCCTGGGTCCCGGGCTGTACCGCCCCGAGGGCGCATTCTACTTCTTCCTGAACCTGAAGGGATTCGTGCCCGAGGCCCCGGCCGGTACGACGCAGGGCGCGTTCGTGCTGCAGCGGTTCCTGGATGCAGGCGTGGCCGTCATCCCCGGCACGGCGTTCGGCGGCCCCGAGTACGCGCACCATGTGCGGTTGTCGTTCTCGGGCATCGAGGAGGAACCGCTGGGCAAGGCGCTCGATCGCATCACGACGCAGGTGCTCTCCTAGGGGACGCCGTTGCGCCGGCGCAACTCCGGCGGCGGGCGCCATTCACCCTGGGCAAATCGAACCGACCACAGCGCCCAGTGCCGACGAGAACGGGGAGCCCAACCGGGCTCCCCGTCCTCGTCTCAAACAACACCCCCGAAGGAGCGTCACCCGATCAGTGCGTCAGCACCAGCTTCTTGTGGAAGCGATGCCCGCCCGCCTCGAAGATCACGAAGTAGATGCCCGCCGGGGCCGGGCCCGAGTTCGTGTGGCCCGACCAGTTCGCCGTGTGGCGGCCGGCGCCCACCTCGTTGTCGATCACGCGGGCCACGATGCGGCCGCGCATGTCGACGATGGTCAGGCGCACATGGCCCGCCTGGGGCATCTGGTACTGGATCAGCGTCTGGCCGGCCGACGGGTTCGGGCGCAGGGAACTGAGCGCGAACTCCGTGACCGGGCCGTCGTCGACGCCCGACAGGCCGGGGTCGGCGATGATGAACGCCAGGTCGCTGACGTCGCTGCTGCTGCTGCAGCCGTCGTCGTACGCGACGACCTTGACCAGCGCCGTGCCGGGGGCCGCCGGGCCCGTGACCGTCCACGTGTACGAGCCGCTGTTGCCGATGCCGGTCGCCAGCGTCTCGCCCCACGTCTCGCCGTTGTCGCGCGAGAGCAGGATGTCGACGGAGCTGACGGCCACGTCGTCGGTCGCCGTCCAGGTGATCTCGAACGAGCCGGCGATGTTGGCCACCTCGCCGCCGTCGGGGGCCGTGACGGTCACTGTCGGCGCCGTGGCGTTGTCGTCGTTCAGGATGGTCGCGGTCGCGCTGGCATCGCCGAGCGTGGCGTTGACCGGGTTCGAGAGCGTCATCGTGAACGTCTCGTTGGCCTCGCCGCACAGGTCGCCGCTCACCAGGACGGTGTCGGCAACGCTGGTCGCGCCGGCCGGGATGGTCAGCGTGGCCGTGCGGGTCGTGTAGTCGCTGGCCGTGGCCGTGCCGTCGGCCGTGGCCACGTCGACGTTCACGTCGGTGGCCGCGGCGCTCGACAGGCTGATCGTGAAGGCGAACGGCGTCGTGCCCGCGTCGCCCTCGTTCGCCGAGGTGTTGGCGATCGAGATCACCGGGGCGGCCTCGTCGTTGACGATCGTGCCGAGGCCCTGCGTCGTGACCGACGTGATGCCCGTCAGGTTCGCCAGGTTCACGGCGAAGGTCTCGTCGAGCTCGTTCACCTCGTCGCCGTAGACCAGCACCGGGATGGTCTGCGTCGTCGTCCCGGCCGGGAACGTCACGGTGCCCAGGGCGGCCGCATAGTCGCTGCCGGCCACGGTCGCCGTGCCGTCGGCGGTGGCGAAGTCGGCCGTCGCGGCCAGGCCGCTGGCGGCCGACAGCGTCGCCGTGAACGTGAACGACGTGGTGCCGCTGTTGCCCTCGGCCTGCGTGACGGCATCGACGGCCACGGTCGGCGCCGTGTCGTCGTTGGTGACGGTGCCGGTGCCCTGCGCGGTCACCGACGAGATGCCCGACAGGTTCGAAAGCGTGACGGCGAAGGTCTCGTCCGCCTCGTATTTCGCGTCGCCGTTGACGGTCACGGTGACGTTCTGCGACGTCGTCCCGGCCGGGAACGTCACGGTGCCGGTGGCGGCGGCGAAGTCGCCGTCGGCCAGGGTCGCCGTGCCGTCGCCCGCGACGAAGTCCGCCGTGGCGGCCACGCCGCTGGCCGCCGACAGGCTGGCCGTGAACGTGAACGCCGTGGTGCCCGTGTTGCCCTCGACGATGGTCACGTCGTTCAGCGCCACGGTCGGGGCCGCGTCGTCGTTGGTGATCGTGCCGGCGCCCTGCGTCGTCACCGACGCGATGCCAGACAGGCTCGACAGGTTGACGGCGAACGTCTCGTCCGCCTCGTACTTCGCGTCGCCGGCCACGGTCACCGCGATCGTCTGCGTCGTGGTGCCGGCCGGGAAGGTGATGGCGCCGGAGGCGGCGGTGTAGTCGCCGTCGGCGGTGGTCGCCGTGCCGTTGGCCGTGGCGTAGTTCGCCGAGGCGGCCAGGCCGCTGGCGGCCGACAGCGTCGCCGTGAACGTGTACGTCGAGGTGCCGCTGTTGCCCTCGGCCTGCGCCACGGCGGCGATCGCGACCGTCGGCGCCGCGTCGTCGTTGGTGATCGTGCCCGTGGCGCTGGTGGTCGCGCCCAGCGTGGCGTTCACCGGGTTGCTCAGCGTCACGGTGAAGGTCTCGCTGGCCTCGTACTTCGTGTCGCCGGCGACCGTCACGTTGAAGGTGCCCGAGGTGCTGCCGGCCGGGATCGTCAGCGTGCCCGATCCGGCCGTGTAGTCGAGGTCGGCCGTGGTGGCGCTGCCGTTGGCGGTGGCCCAGTCGACGGTCACGGCGGAGCCCGCGGCGGCCGACAGGTTGACCGTGAACGTCAGCGGCGTGCTGCCCGAGTTGCCCTCGGCGGCGGTCGGGCCGGTCGCGATGGTCGCCACCGGGGGCGCCGCGGCGCCGACGACGTGCACGACGGCGGCCGACGAAGCCTGGCCGTCGGGGTTGGTGATGGTCAGCGTGTACTTCTCGGCGCCGATGTTGGCCGTGGCCGCGCTGGCGTTGAGGACCAGGTTGACCGTCGTCGGGTTGACGTAGGTCGCCGACACGACCGTGGGCGGCGTGCCGGTGGCGCCGCCGGCCGTGATGGCCGCCGACAGGTGGTTGAAGGCGGGCACGCCGACCAGGTTCGTGCCCGGGTCGTAGAAGCCCGTGCCGCTGCTGGAGACGCCGGTCAGCGTGACGTTGACCGTGGCCTGCCCGGCGTTCACGTCGGCCAGCACGCTGGGCGTGGCCGGGGCCGGGGCCAGCAGCTTGGCGACGCGCACGCCGTACGAGTTGGTGGCGTCGCAGAACTCCTGGACCGTCCACATCGTCATGTCGTCCAGGGGATCGAGGCTGGTGTACGAATAGTCGCCCCAGCGCCGGCCGTACGCGCCGCCCGTGTCGCTGGTCGGGTTGTAGGCGGTGGCGCTGTTGGTGTACTTGGCCACCGTCTGCGTCGCGCCGAGGGCATCGCTCGCCAGGCGGCCGGTGACGGCGGCGTTGACGTAGGCCGCGTTGCCGGCGTGGCTGAAGCCGAAGGCCGCGTGGCCCTGGCCCGACACCATCACCGAGGGGATCCAGTACGACAGCGGGTTGGTGGCCGTCGGGTCGAAGATGGTGCCCGACTGCACGACGACCGGTGTGCCGCCGTTGTCGGTGGATCGGATGCCGTTCAGCTCGTACCAGCGCGTGCCGTTGCGGCCGCCGGTCGACGAAGCCACGCCGCTGGCGTTGACCTGGATGTTGTGCGCGGTCCACAGGCGACCGTTGCGGATATGCGCGGCGAACAGGCGGTCGTCCAGCGCGTCCAGCTTGCCGTTCGTGCTGCGCGTGTTGCCCAGGTGCGGCACCGTCGCGGGCGCCAGCGTGGTCGACACGGTGATGGGGATGTTGGCCGAGATGGTCGGCGTGCCGCCCGGGTTGAACACGCGGCGCAGCTGCAGAAGGCTCCACGAGGCGTTGTCGGTGCCGATGAAGTAGCCCTCGGTCGCGCTGGCGTCGTAGTTGTCGACACCCTGCGGCGTGTACGGGCCGGCGGTCGCGGCGCCGCACAGGCTGGCGAAGCGGGTCGACACGATCGGGCCCGCGCCCATGATCGAGCTCTTGCGCACGACATAGCCGTCGGTGCCGGCGTACGTGGTGCCGCCGCTGCAGAAGTTGTTGGTGCCGATGTAGAGCGCGTTGGGATCGATGCCCAGGGTCGGGTAATCGGACAGGCAGCCCGTGGGGCTGAGGATATAGAAGAACGTCCAGACCGTGCCCGCCGTGATGGCGTTGGCGCTCGCGGCGTCGCTGACGGCGAACATGATGCGGTTGGGCGTCGCCACGTCGATCATCAC
>CAINDZ010000412.1 GCA_903847545.1 uncultured bacterium
CGCCGGCGCCGAAGGCCGCCGCCGAGTAGCGCGCGTCCCCACGCAACGAAACGCGGCCCCCGTCACCAGGCGGGGGCCGCGTTCGTTTTTCCGGTCGATGGCGGAAAGCTCAGGCCAGCACGTCGAGCGCCGAGCCGTTCGCCAGCTGTTCGGCGGGCAGCGGCGGCTGCTCGACTTCGGGAGCCTGGCCGCCGGCCGTGCCGTTGATGACCTTCAGCGCGTCGGTGAAGGCGACGGCGGCCAGCGTCAGCTTCTGCGCCACACCTGAGGCGTCGTACGCCGCGCCGCGTCCCGC
The DNA here is from genome assembly GCA_903847545.1 of uncultured bacterium. Lineage (GTDB taxonomy): Bacteria > Krumholzibacteriota > Krumholzibacteriia > LZORAL124-64-63 > LZORAL124-64-63 > CAINDZ01. The sequence goes on from CAINDZ010000412.1 coordinate 296, forward strand.
CTCGCGCGAGGCCGCCTGCACGCTGTCGCGGAAGTCGAACGTCGCCGAGCGCACCGCCGCGATCTGCTCGCGACTGCCGCCCGCGGCGCGCAGCTCCTTCGTCTCGGCCTGCACCTCGTGGCGCACGTCGCGCACCAGGTGCTTCAGGTTGCGCTGCAGGTGGCTCTGGCCGGCATTGTCGATGGCGTTGATGGACACGTCATCCCCCTTGGCAAGGTTGCGTGAGCCGGCCGGTGCCGGCCGGGTCCACCTTGGTTATCGGGGTTCGGCAGGACGGCTTGAGGCCGGACGCGATTGCCGGGGCGTTTCTGCCTACTCGGTCGAGACGGGCCCCGGCGCCGCGGCACGCGCCGCCGGCGTGCGCCCGCGCGCCGCCACTTGCGCGACGTCGTCCACGCGCATGGGCAGCAGGGCCAGCGCCTCGGGGAAGTCCCGGTAGAGGAAGACGGTGTGGGAGCGCGATCCCAGGTCCAGGGTCAGCCGCGCGCCGGGCAGCAGCGTGTCGGCCGGCGTCGTGTCGGCCGGCGTCGTGGGCGCGGCGCCGTCGCCCAGGTACTCGGGAGCAGCCTCGAGGAAGCCGGCCGCGATGAATTCCTGCGCCAGCTCGCCCACATCCTCGGCCGGCACGTGCCACGTGCGCCGCCCCAGGGTGGCCACGCGCTCACGACCCTCGTACGTCACGTGCCCGTCGTCATCGATGTCGACGGTGTACGACGGACACCGGCCCGCACACGACGTGCGCTCGAGGCGGATGTGGATCTCGTCGACGGGGAAGTCGTCGGCCAGGACGATGTCCTCGTTCTGGGCGAGCGCCGGGCCGGCAGCCAGCAGCAGCAGCGCGACGGCGGCGGCGATGTGGCGGACTCTCATGCTCTCGGCCTTCCCCGCCCCGGCAGACGTCTCGGCGCGGATGTCGCGGCTGCGGCCCGTGGGGCGTCACGGGCGTGGGGCAGCCGGCGTCGAACGCCGGGATGCGGAGACCATCAATTACGTGCGTGCGCGGGGAAGGATGCGAACGAAGCTGCAAAAAAACGTCGCCAGTGGGGGCGCTTCGCCCGCAACCCATTGCATGACAACATGTTGTGACGGCGGCGACCCAGCAGCGGAAAACCGGCGGGCGGCCCGCCGAGCTTTCCCGGCGGGCCGCCAATTCCGACCATTCTGCGCGGTAATTTATTTCATCGCAACGCCTTGGAAAGCCTACTGGTCGGGAATCTCCGGCTCCACCAGCAGCGCCAGCAGCGTCAGCGATTCCTGCCAGCCCAGGTAGCAGGCCTCGGTCGGGATCATCTCGGGGATCCCCTCCTGCACGATGTCCACGTCGGTGCCGCACGAGACCTTCGTCAGCCGCAC
>CAINDZ010000413.1 GCA_903847545.1 uncultured bacterium
GGCGAGCGGGGATCCAGCAGGGTCTCGCGGACAAAGCGCAGCGCGGGCACGAAGCCTCCCTCTCGCGGACAGCCGGCACGACTCGGGCGCGCCGCATGATACCAGTGGTGATCGGGCCGGGGAAGCGCCCGCTTCGGCGCCGCGGCCTAGCCCGCCGCCCCGGGGCCGGCGCCCGCCTGCTCGCGGGCGTGGTAGCTCGAGCGCACCAGCGGGCCCGACTCGACCCACTCGATGCCGAGGGCGCGGCCGGCCTCGGCGTAGCGCGTGAACTCGTCGGGCTCGACCCAGCGCTCGACCGGGTGGTGCTTCGCGGTGGGCTGCAGGTACTGCCCGATGGTCAGCACCTGCACGCCGTGGGCCACGGCGTCGCGCATCACGTCGCACACCTCGTCGTAAGACTCGCCGACGCCCACCATGATGCCGGTCTTGACGCGCACGGCCGCCCCGAAGCCGTCGGCCCACTGCCGCGCGCGGCTGAGCACCTGCAGCGAGCGGCGGTAGTCCGCCTGCGGCCGCAGGGCCGGGTACAGGCGCGGCACCGTCTCGAGGTTGTGGTTGAGCACCTCGGGCCGCGCCTCGAGCACGGTCTCGAGCGCCAGCAGGTCGCCCATGAAGTCGGGGATGAGCACCTCGACGCCGCAACCGGTGTTCAGCCGCCGCACCTGGCGGATGGTCGAGGCGAAGTGCGCGGCGCCGCCGTCCGGCAGGTCGTCGCGGTTCACGGACGTCACGACGGCGAACTTCAGATCCAGCTCGCGCACGGCCTCGGCCACGCGGCGCGGCTCGTCGGGGTCGACCGTCGCCACGCGCCCGCCCGGGATGTTGCAGAACGTGCAGTGTCGCGTGCAAACGTCGCCCAGCAGCATGAACGTCGCCGTCCGGCTGCTGAAGCACTCGCCGCGGTTCGGGCAGTTGGCGCTCTCGCAGACGGTGTTCAGGCGCGAGGTGCGCAGCAGGCGCTTGACGTCGTTGTAGTCGGCGCCGCCCTGGCGCTTCATGCGCAGCCACTCCGGCTTGCGCAGGCGGGCCTCGCCGGCCGCCTCGCCGGCCGCGGCCGCGGGCGCCAGGGGGAAGTCGTCCGGGACGCGGCGCCCGCTCACGACGCGTCCCCCGCCGCGGGCCGCCCGGTCGCCAGCGTGAAGACGTCGCCCGGCCGGAAGCGGCCGTCGGCAAAGCGCACCGTCGCGGCCTCGAAACGCGTGTCATGCTCGAAGACCAGGACATAGTCGTCCTCGGCCGCGCGCGTCAGGAACTGCTTCTTCTCGGTGACGGTCAGCAACGGGTGGATGTCGAACCCCATGACCCACGGCACGTGCACCTGGCTCAGGTACGGGATCAGGTCGCCCACATAGGCCACGACGCCGGCGCCGGTGTGGAACTCGACGACCTGCTGGCCCGGTGTGTGGCCGTTGACCGGCGTCACGCGCACGCCGGGCATGATCTCGGCAGCGCCGTCGACCAGGCACAGCAGGCCGGCCGCCTCGAGGCCGCCGAAGTCCTCGCGCCGGAAGCTGGCGCGGTCGCGCTCGCTCGGGTCGTGGGCCCAGTTCCAGTGGCGCTTCTGCACCCAGTGCCGCGCGTTGGGGAACACGGGCTCCAGGCCCTGCTCGCCCTGCCGGAACACGCCGCCCGCGTGGTCGAAATGCAGGTGGGTCAGCACGACGTCGGTGATCGACTCGCGCGTGATCCCGGCCTCGGCCAGCTCGGCGATCAGCTGCCGCGGCCGCCGCTCGATGACGAAGATGCCCAGTTGCTTCTCGGCCCAGCGATCGCCCATCCCGGTGTCGACCAGCACGCGACGGTCGCCGTGGTCGGCCAGCAGGCACCGCAGGTCGAGGTCGATGCGGTTGCTGGCGTCGGCCGGGTGCTCCTTCTCCCAGTGCACCTTGGGCACGACGCCGAACATGGCCCCGCCGTCCAGCTTGAAGCGGCCGTCGTGGAAGGCCCGGAATGTCCATTCACCCAGCTTCATGGTCCTCCTGCGGGCCGCGACGCGCGGCGTGCCCTGATCGCAAGCATAACGCCGGGCCCCGGCGGCGGCAACGACCGCCTCCGGACTCCCCACCAACGGAAACGCCGCCCCGGGGGGCGGCGCTTCCCATCCGCGAACGGAACCCCGCCTACTCGACCGTCCAGCAGTCGGGCGTGTACAGCAGGTCCTTCAGGGCGCCCGGGCCGCGCTTGGCGGTCACGGAGCCGATCTGCTCGTGCACGAGCTCGTCCAAAGTCGGCTTCCGCACCGAACGGAACACGCCGAACGGGCGCGGCATGGCCGGATCGTTGTCGAGCTGCGTCATGACGAACGCCGGCCCGGCCGAGTCCACGGAGGGGTCCCAGACCGAGGCCTCGGCCGCCGGGACGACCTTCAGCGCGAAGCCGTCGATCTTCAGGCCCTTGTCCTGGTCCTTGCCGTAAATCATGGGCTGGCCGGGCTGCAGCATGATCGTCTGCTCGTCGCGCGTGTTCTTGTCGGTCCAGTCCTTGAAGCAGCCGTCGTTGAAGATGACGCAGTTCTGCCAGACCTCGACGAACGCCGAGCCCTTGTGGGCCGCGGCCGCCGCCAGGACTTCCTTCA
>CAINDZ010000414.1 GCA_903847545.1 uncultured bacterium
GCCGACTCGGCCCTGATGGCTGCGCTGATGGAGGGCCTGTCCCGCCGCGGCCTGCGCTTCGTGGACAGCCTCACCTCGCCGGCCTCGGTCGCCTATGCCGCGGCGCGGCAGGCCGGCGTGCCGGCGCTGCGCAGCCGCATCTTCCTGGACGCCGACCGGACCAGCAGCGAGGCCATCGCCGCGAACCTCGCGCGGCTGGTCGCGGCCGCGCGGGCCGGCGGCGCCGCCGTGGGCATCGCCCACCCGTACGTGACGACGGCCGAGGTGCTGGCGGCCGAACTGCCCCGTTACGAAGCCGCCGGGGTACGCTTTGTCACGGTCTCCGAACTGATGGCGAAAACACCCGCCGGGTCGGACCCCATGGGGGAGGACGCCGGTGGCCGCTGACGTCTTCCTGTGGCGGTTGCCGGGCGCCGACGGGACCGAGCTGGGGCCCCCGGACCTGCGCCCCGGGCTCGACCCCCTGCTGGCCGCCGCGGGCCCGCTTGGCACCGCTTCGGGTGGTGGCCCCGCGGTGCTGAAGGTCCACGTGGGGCCGCCCGGCCGGCCGGCCGCCATCCTGCCGATTTGGGCGCACGCGGTGGCCGCAGCTGCCGGCTGCCCCGGGGCGACGTTCACCGACACGCTCAGCATCAGCACGCGCGGCCTCGACACGGCGCCCGCCCTGGCGGCGGTGGCCGCGGCGAAAGGCTACCCCACGGAAGAAACCTCTGCAGCCGCGGGCGGCAGGTTCGTGGTCGGGGACGGCCCCGAGGCGCCGGCGCCACTGCCGGCGCCCCCGGTCCCCGGGGGACGCCTGGAGGGGCTCGAGCTGGCCGGCATCCTGCGCGGCGCCGGCAGCCTCGTCGTGCTCAACCCTGTCCGGGCGCACCCCCACCTGGGCGTGGTCGGGGCGGTGGCCACCCTGGGCCTGGAGCTGGCCTCGCGAGACACCAAGCTGCGCCTGCACGTCGGGATCCGCCCGCAGGTCGACACGCCCTTGTGCGCCGGCTGCGGCAGCTGCCTGGACGTCTGCCTGTACGACGCCATCGTGATCCGCGCCGGCCGCGCCCTCATCGACCACCACCTGTGCACGGGCTGCGGCGAGTGCATGGGCGTGTGCTTCATGGCCGGCATCGCCCCCGAGGAGGCCGGCGGGCTGGCGCGGTTCCAGCAGGACGTGGCCGAGTCCGCCGTTGCCGTGGGGCTGGCCGAGCCCGCCGGACGGGCGGGGGGCCGGTCGGTCCTCTACTTGAACTTCATGATTCAATTGGGGGGCGCCGCCACGGCCTCGAAGGCCCGCCGGCGCCTGCCGGTGGCCGGTATCGGGATCCTGGCCTCGCGCGACCCGGTGGCGCTGGACGCGGCCTCGCTGTCCTGCCTCGAGGCGGGGGTGGGGGTGCCCCTGGCCGAATGGACCGGGTACGCCCAGGGCCCCGGCGACCTGCTGGGCCGGGCCGAGGCGCTGGGCCTGGGGTCCCGCGAGCACCGACTGCGGGAAGTCTGAGCCACGGCTGAATTTCTGGATTCCCCGCCGCCTTTGTGCTATCATGTTCACCGCCATTTAAGGCGAAAGGCCGGGTTCCACGGGCCCCTCGGGGGACAGTCGTGCGCCCCGGCAGGCATGCCGATGCGTGCGAACTACGGCGTGCTTTTTTTTGCCGTCCGTCGTCTTTTTTCGCGCGTATTTTCGCGACAACGGTTGGGTTCGATGTCCGGGGAGTGCCAAGATGAACCGTTCCCTGCAGATGAAAGCAGGGCTGTGTGCCGTCATCATCCTTCTGGCGATTTACGGCATGCTGCCGACTTTCAAGGCCCTTGCGATCTCGCACGCCGAGCGGGAGGCCGCCAAGGCCAACCCGACGCGCCTGGCGCAGATCGAGGAGATCGATGCCAAGGCCATCCGCCGCGGCCTTGACCTCAAGGGCGGTATGTACCTGGTCCTGGAAGTGGACCAGACCGGCATGGATCCGAACCAGGCCGCCGATTCGTTGAAGCGGGTGAAGGAGATCCTTTACAACCGCATCGACAAGTTCGGTGTTTCCGAGCCCGAGATCACGACCTTCGGCTCGAACCGCATCGTGGTGAAGCTGCCGGGCCTGCAGGATCCCGAGCGCGCCAAGGCGCTGCTGGGCAAGACGGCCAAACTCGAGTTCCGCCTCGTGCGCCAGCCCGACGAGATCACCGACGCCCTGACGCGCATGGACCAGGCCTTCCTCGGCGACAAGAACTTCGCCGCCGCAGTCGACACCACGCTGGGCGCGGACCCGGCGGCCCAGCGGCCGTTCAGCGGCCTGCTGGTCACCCAGCCCGGTATCACGAGCACGCCGCTGTTCGTGGCCGAGGAGGATGTCGACCGCGTCGTCGCCATGCTGGACGACCCGCGGGCGCTGTCGCGCCTGCGTGGCGTCGAGTTCCAGTTGGGCATGGAATCCCTGTCGTCCGGCGCCCGCAAGCTGCGTCCGCTGTACCTGGTCGATGGCAAGGCGTCGGTCAGCGGCGACCAGTTGACCGATGCCCAGGCCAGCGCCAACAACGAGCGGCCGGGCCTGTGGCAGGTCAACTTCAGCCTCGGGACGCGCGGCGCCCGCGAGTTCGCGCGCCTGACCGGCGAAAACGTCGGCCGCTACCTGGCCATCTCGCTGGACGGCCGCATTTCGTCGGCCCCGGTGATCCAGTCACGTATCGCGGGGAACGGGACGATCAGCGGCAACTTCACGAATGACGAGGCGTCCGACCTCGCCCTGCTGCTCCGGGCCGGCGCCCTGCCCACCGACATCTCGATCGCCGAGGAGCGCACGGTCGGGCCGAGCCTCGGCTCGGACTCGATCCGCATGGGTGTCAACGCATCGCTCGTCGGTTCGCTGCTTGTGGTGCTCTTCATGGTGGTGTACTACCGCGTGGGCGGCCTGGTGGCCGTCGTCGCCCTGGTCGCCAACATCCTGATCCTGCTGGCGGTCCTGGCGCAGTTCAACCTGGTGCTGACGTTGCCGGGCCTGGCCGGCATCGCGCTGACGGTCGGCATGGCGGTGGATGCCAACGTGCTCATCAACGAGCGCATCCGCGAGGAACTGCGGAAGGACAAGTCGGTCCGGGCGGCCGTGCAGGCCGGCTACCACAACGCTTCGCGGACGATCGTCGACTCGAACCTGACGACGCTGATCGCCGGCGTCGTGCTGCTGTGGTTCGGCACCGGTCCGGTCAAGGGTTTTGCGGTCACGATGTCCATCGGCATCCTGACGAGCATGTTCACCGCGCTGGTCATGACCCAGGTCATCACCGACATGATGCTCCTGAACCCGAAGAAGCAGACGCTCAGTATCTGACCAACGCGCACTGCGGCCGGCGCCCCGAGGGGCGCGGCCGTCGCCGGGATCCGACCCGGGAAAGGCCAAGAGCAAGATGCAGTTCTTCACGAAGCCCAACTTCAATTTCGTCGGTGCGATGAAGTTCGCCTTCTCGCTTTCCGGCGTGGCGGTGCTGGCGAGCCTGATCCTGCTGCTCGTGCACGGCGGTCCCCGCTGGAGCATCGACTTCACCGGCGGTTCCGTGCTGCAGGTCAAGTTCGCCTCGTCGCCCGGCATCGCCGCCGTGCGGCAGACGCTCGAGAGCAAGGGGTACGCCGGTGCCCAGGTGACCGAATTCGGCGCCACGGACGAGTTCCTGATCACCCTGCCGGCCAAGAAGGGCGCCGGCGGCGCGGAGGCCGCGACGGCCGCCCAGCGCGTGCTCGACGACCTGCGCGCCACCTACCCGAACGGCCAGATCGACATGCGTCGCTCCGAGTCGGTCGGCCCCAAGGTGGGCGGTGAACTGCGGACGGCGGCCATCAACTCGGTCGTCGTCGGCCTGTTCCTGATTGCGGTGTACATCTGGTTCCGGTTCGTGCTGCGCTACGGCTTCGCCGCGATCCTGGCGCTCTTCCACGACGTGATCCTGACCCTCGGCATCTTCTCGCTGCTCAATCTCGAGGTCAGCCTGCAGATCGTGGCCGCGCTGCTGACGATCGTCGGCTACTCGATCAACGACACGATCGTGGTCTTCGACCGTATCCGCGAGAACATGAAGCTGCGCCGCAAGGAGAGCTACCGCGAGGTTATCAACCGGTCGATCAACGAGACCCTCAGCCGCACGATCCTGACGTCGTTGACCACTTTTACGGTGGCAGTGGTGCTGTGGATCATGGGCGGTCCGGTGATCCGCGACTTCGCGTTCGCGATGAGCTTCGGCGTGTTCGTCGGCACGTACAGTTCGATCTTCATCGCCAGCCCGCTGCTGGTGTGGTGGTCGGACCGCCAGATCGACAAGAAGCAGGCTGCTTTGGAGATGTAGCCCGAGAGCAGGCACGATCGAGTTTTCGGGGCCCCCGCGGTGTTCGCAGCGGGGGCCCCGCCGTTTGTCAGGGCTGCGCGGTTGGGAATGTGTCAGGTCCGGGATGTGCCGGCGCCCGGGCGCTGTCACCAGAACGCACGGTGGACCACATGGAGAAAGCATCGGCCGCGTCAGTCAGTGGCGCGGCCCGACAGCTTCAAGCAGGTACAGCCTACCGGATCGTGGGGAATGGGGAAGCGCCCGAGCTGCCGTGGCAACTCACGCAAGCCCGCCCCTCCTCATGACTCTCGTCATGACACTTCTTGCACAACTGCCCCTGGCCCACGCCGGGATACGGGCTCGGCAGCGCGTACGACCCCGACACGACCCCGTCGTCGGCCAGGCGGTAGACCCGGAAATCCCAGCGCCCGGCCGCCGGCCCCGACGATCCGTGCGCCCGGTGGCAGGTCAGGCACATCAGCCTGCTGCCGGCCTGCGGCCCACTGGTGCCGGTGACCGTCATGGCGGCGTCCTCGAACGGGACCTGGGAGACATAGGCATCAACGCTGCTGCCGGTCCCGGGGCTGGCATCGCCCTCGTAGCGGTTGTACCGCGTGCGTTCGTCGGAGCCGAGCGTCCCGTCCACCGGGTGCTCGAACGCGGCGCCGCTGCCTTCCTCGTGGTACATGCCGTGGCAGTTGGCGCACCACCGGGACATGCCTGAGCGGTAGGCGGTGTGCGACGCGGCCGTTTCCGTGGCGCCGGAGTCGGTGATGTCGAGCCCCTCGGCGACGGGCGCGGGATACAGGAAGTTCGCCACGCCGTTCTGCACCGGCCCGGGGCCATTCAATGACCGGAACCCGTCCGAGCCGTGGGGGTCGTGGCAGCTGGTGCAGCCGAGCAGGGCCGACGGGAACGTGCCGCCGGGGGCGTGCGACCAGCGGGGATCGGCGTTCGTGCCCCGCGCGGGCGACACGATGTTGTGTCCCGAGGCGTGGCCGCCGAGGGGCGACGCGGCCCCGCCGGCGGCGTCATTGATGTTGTCCTCGAGCAGCCACGTGAAATTTCCGGCGCCCCGCTCGGCAGGAGGCACGTTCGGCGCCGGGCCGAAGACGCCGTAGCTGCCGTGACAGGTCAGGCAGAGGTCGGTGGCCGAGGCCGCCACCAGCAGGGGGCGCGTGCCGTCGAGGGCGATCTCGCCGGCGGCCGCATCGTGCATGATGTGGCAGGTTCCGCAGGAGCCGACGCCGCCCGCATGAATGGGGCCGCCGTGGGCCGGCACGGCTGCCAGCACCCAGGCCAGGCCGGGCGCCATGACGAGGACGCAGGCCTTGCGCAAGGCCCGGACGCGGCGGGATCGTGAAGGCGTCATCGTGAGTGCCCCCATGGGGATACGGCCATGTTCGTCCCTCAATTCTAGCACGGGGCAGGGGTTCAGGCCAGCCCGCAAAAGCGGGCGGGCCCCGCGGATCGCTCCGCGGGGCCCGCCTCAAGGGCCATCAGGCCGACCAGTCGGCTCCTAGTAGAGCTTGTGGTCGTTGTAGTCCTTGGCATGGCACTTGTTGCACAGCGAGCGCTGGTTCGCCGAGAACGTGTAGCCATAGTACTTGCGGTCGACATCGGTCTGGATGAAGCCGGTGTCGGTCGCCAGCGGGTGCGACTGCGAGATCAGCATGACGCTCATGTCCCAGCGGGCGGCGTCCGCGAACGGCGAGGCGTGGGCGCGGTGGCAGGTCAGGCACATGACTTCGTCAGCGCCGTCCGGGCCCACCGTGTTCGTCGTCGAGTTGACGGTCGCCACGTCAGCCTGCACGTCCTCGAAGGGCACCAGGCCGTTGTACGACGTGGCCTGCGTGCCGCTGGTCATGTCGTCGGAGCTCACGTACGCGTTGTACGCGGCGGCGATCGTCGAGCCCAGCTCGCGCGTCGGGTGCACGAAGTTGGTCGTGTTGTCCTCGTGGAAGTTCTCGTGGCAGTTCGCGCACCAGTCGCTCATGCCGCTGATGTACACGGTGTGCTTGGCGTTGGTCTCGTCGCCGTTCGTGGCGGAGCCGACGTAGGTGCGGCGGCTGTTGCCCTTGGCGATCGGGGCCGGGTTGGCGAAGTCATAGCGGCCACCGGCGTAGAAGGGGCCGAGGTCGGCGCCGTACAGCAGGCGGAAGTTCTGGTTGCCGTGGGGGTCGTGGCAGCTGGTGCAGCTCAGGTTGGCGCCCGAGAAGTCGCCGCCGGGGGCGGTCGTCAGCGTCACGTCGGCAGCGATGCCCTTCGTGGGAGCGACGACGTTGTGGCCGTGGCTGTCGCCCTTGCTGATGCCCGTCGAACCCCAGGTGAACGTGCGGGTCACCCAGTAGAAGTCGCCGCCGGGGCCGTAGCCCTGGCCGTTCATGAACTGGCCGTAGTTGGCGTGGCAGCGCAGGCAGGTGTCGCTCGGCGAGCCGGCGTTCAGCAGGAACTCGTTGCCGGCGGGATGGGCGGCGTCGACGACGGCGCCGTTCTGGCTGTTGTGCATGGTATGGCAGCCGGCGCAGTAGGCGACGCCACCATCATGGAACGCGAGCACGGAGCTGGCCGACAGGCCGAGCACCAGCACCAGGGCGAACTTGATGAGATTCTTCACGAGTGAGCCTCCAGAAGCAAGTTTGCTGGTCCCGCACGACGGCACGGAACCGTTACGAGTGACCTTTGCCGATCCGCTGCCGGAAGGCCTGGCAGGATCGACGCCGAACGAACCATCCACCTTGCAGAGACGCCTTCCACGAACCTCTTCCCAAACCAGCCCGGCCGAAGCCGGGCATGTCTATTCAGCCGTCCCGATGGCCTGGACGTTGAATACCTGCACCAGGCTGCGGAACGACTGCGCCACGTAGACGTGGCCGTTGCCGTCCGCCGCCATCGACACCGGGTAGTAGAAGGCGCCCGGTGTGTCGCCGATCGAGCCGTACTCGGCCACGAACTCGTTCCGGCCATCGAAGGCCATGATCTTGTGGCGCAGCTGGTCCAGCACCAGCAGCGTCCCGCCCGGGCCGGCCGCGGCGGCGACGGGGAACACCATGCGGCCGGGGGACGAGCCCACGCGACCGAAGCTGCCGGTCTGCTGGCCATCCTCGTCGACGACCAGCATCACGTGGAGGTTGCCGCCGGGCACGCGGAACGTGCCGTCGGGCATCTGCGCCGGGCGCCCGAGGTTCATGTCCAGCTGGGCGTCGTCGTTCTGGCCCTCGCCGATGACGTGCGACCACAGTAGGGCGCCGGTGTCCTTGTCGTGCTTGGCCATCAGGCCGCTCGCGCCGTCCACCGTCACGTAGTGGCCGTCGCGTGCGACCAGCAGGTGCGTGGGGCGCCAGTCGCCCGCGGGGCGCTCGACACGGTAGCCGTCGGGTTCGCCGTAGGTGTCCAGGCGCACGATCGACGCGTCCTGCCCGTCGACCGCCGACGTGGCCACGAGGCGGCCCTCATGGTCGACGGCGCCGTCGCTCGGCAGCGAGATGCCCGCGAAGCCGCCGGTGCGGAAAGTCTCGCAGCCCGCGGCGTTGAACACGTGCAGCGCGCTGTAGGCGGATTCGGTGACGCAGATCTCGCCGGCCACGGCATCGCAGGTGACGGCTGCGGGGCGGGCCCGGCCGTCGTGGTTCTGCGAGAGGTTCAGCGCGCCCGAATACTGGAAGCTGACCGTGCCGGTCGTCGCAGCCGCCACCGACGCAAACGCAAGGGCGGCTGTTATCACAGCAACACCCTGGAGGCCGTTCGCGATCGTGGTGGAGGGGCGATGGAAGGTCACGCGTCACGCTCTTGTCACAGGTTTCGTTGGGAGGCCGGTCGTCCCGGCTCACTTGTCACGGATATATCATATCACACGCCCGGACGATGTCAACCCATACGCCAAAAAATAAACGTGTGATTGGGCATCGCATATGACTTTCGGTATCAAAATGTAACTTGTGACATATCCTACATTTAACTTGGAGTTCGGGAAAACAGAAGCGGCAGGCCGGGGAAACCGGCCTGCCGCCCGGGGTTGGAACGCCCCGCGGGAGGGTTTGGCGACCCTCCCGCAGGGGTGTCGGAAGCTAGGAACCCTCGCGCTTGGGGCGCAGCTTGTCGGTGTGGCAACCGATGCAGAGCTTGCCGTCGGGATCATCCCGCAGGAAGCGCACGAACTGCGACCCGTGCGGGTCGTGGCAGCTGTCACACGTCATCTTCAGGCCCGTGCGGGGATCGACGGTCGTCTCGCCCATCGGGTGGTCGGTGTGGTCCCGGTAGGTGTGGCACGCCAGGCAAACCTCGGGGGCCTTGACGCCGTCGGTGCTCTTGGGAGCCGCCAGGTGCGGGTCGTGGCAGGCCGTGCAGAGGTCTCCCTTCACCTCGGGATGGCGATGGGCCGCCTTGCGGTTGAGGTCCACCTTGTCCTGGTGGCACGTGCCGCAGATGGCCGCCTGCGACCGCGGCAGCAGCGGCGCGTTCGGCGACGTGTGCGGCGAGTGGCAAACCGTGCAGGCCTTCTCGCCCGTCAGCGGGGCGTGCAGGGTCCCTGTCTTCAGGTCCTCCTTCATCGCCACGTGACAGCCGAAGCACAGCGCCGGCTGCGCGGCCTTCGTCGCCTTCGTGCTGCCGACATGGCAAGCCGCACAGTTGCCCTGCGCGAACGGCGCGTGCTCGTTCGGGTGGGGCAGGTTCGCCCGCTTGGCGGCGTGCGGCGTGTGGCAGCCCGCGCAGTCCGCGTCGGCCACCGGGAAGCCGCGGTGCTTGGCCGGCAGCGCCTGCGGCGCGTGGCACTTGGCGCACAGGACCTTCGTCTCGGCGACCAGGTTCATCTCCACCGGGCCGCCGTGCGGGTCGTGGCAGCGCGTGCAGGCGCCGGTCTTCAGCGGCGCGTGCACCACCGGCAGCTTCTTGAGCTCCTCGATGGGCTTGTGGCAGCTGACGCACAGCTCCGCGGCCGGCAGCCGGAGCAGCTTCGGCTGCGGCGAGGCATGGGGGCTGTGGCAGGCCTCGCAGCGACCCTCGCGCACGGGGGTGTGGGCGAGCTCCGGCCGGGGCGTCAAGGTGGACGGGTCGTGGCAGGTCGCGCACACCACGGCCGTCGTCGTGCCCTTCAGGAAATGCTCGCCGCGCGAGACGTGGGGGTTGTGGCACGCGCTGCACTCGCCGTCCCCGAACGGCGCATGCACCGTCTGCCCCGGGGCCGCGGCGTCCGGCAGGCTGTCGTGGCACTGGGCGCAGACCGGCGTCTGGTTGGCGATCGGCTCGGCCGACTGGTGGCAGCTGGCGCAATCGCGGTCGGCGAACGGCGGGTGGGCCTTGGCCACCAGCAGGCCCGGCACGGTCGCGTTGTGCGGCTCGTGGCAGTCCAGGCACGCCATGGAGGCCCCGTCGCGCCCGCGGTGCTTCTCCTGGAAGCCGGCGCCCTTCTCGTCATGGCACCGGAAGCAAAGCGCCGGCACCTTGTCGCGCAGGAACCCGGGACCCTGGCCGCCGTGGGGGAGGTGGCATTCCAGGCACTCGCCCTGGCTGGGCGGGTGGATGGAGGCGGCGCCCTTCGGCGCGGCGATGTCCTCGTGGCACAGCCCGCAGAGCTTGTCCTTGTCGGCGACCAGGAGCACCTTGCGCGTCGAGCGGTGCGGATCGTGGCACGCCGTGCAGTTGCCGTCGCTCACCGGCTTGTGGCCCTGCCAGCCCGTTCCGGACGGCTGCCCCACGTCGTGGCAGGCCGCGCAGGTCGGGGCCACCGGCTGCCGCAGCAGCGCGTGCTCCTGCCCGCCGTGCGGCAGGTGGCAATCCAGGCAGGCGCCCTCGGCCGCCGGCGGGTGCAGCGCGCCGCCCTCGGGCTGCTTCGACAGGTCGGCGTGGCAGCCGGCGCACAGGGCCGCCGGGGCCTTGGTCAGCAGCGCGGGCTGGTCCGAGGTGTGCGGCTTGTGGCAAGCCAGGCACTCGCCGCGGGCCACCACGTCGTGCGTGTTCGGGGCCGAAAGTTCCAGCTGCACCTTGGTGTGGCAGCCGAGGCACAGCGTGCCGGCTTCCTTGCGCAGCAGGGCCGGATGGCTGGCGCTGTGCGGGTCGTGGCACACCGAGCACGCCTGCTTGGCCAGCGGGGCGTGGACCACGGTCGCGGTCGCGCCCGCCGCCGGCAGGACGTCGGTGTGGCAGCCGGCACAGACGGCGTTCGTCTCGTCCTTCATCAGCTTGGGACGGTCGCCGCCGTGCGCGTCATGGCATGTGCTGCAGGCGCCCTCGGCCGCCGGCGCGTGCTGGACGGCGCGCTCGAACGGCTGCGATTCGTGGCAGGACAGGCAGACCTTGCGCTCGCCGGCCACCAGCAGGGCCGGCCGCGCGCTGCCGTGCGGCGCGTGGCACTGCACGCACTCGTGCTCGGCCGCGGGCGGGTGCGGGACCTTGCGCGACGCCGGGTCGTCGTGGCACTGCACGCAGAGTTCGGCGGCGGGCACCGTCAGGGCGCCCTTCGCGGCGGTGGGCGAAAGGTCGTGGCACTGCGCGCAGTCGCCGTCGGCCATCGGCGCGTGCTGCACCGCGTACTGCAGGTTCTCGCCGTCGGCGCTGTGGGGGTCGTGGCACGACACGCAGCCCGAGACCGTGCCCTGGACCTTGTGCGCCTTGGCCAGCTTGCCGGCATCGGCGTGGCACGACAGGCACATCTGGTCGCCCGGCAGCTTCAACAGGCCTGCGTTGTCCGACGCGTGCGGGTCGTGGCACGCCGCGCAACCGCCCTTGGCCAGGGGCTGGTGCACGTGCTTGCGCTGGTACGGCTTGGGGTCGTGGCACTTGAAGCATGCCGCCTGGCCGGCCGCCGGCAGCAGTCCCGGCTGGCCCGAGCCGTGCGGGTCGTGGCAGCCGGTGCAATCGCCCTTGCGCAGCGGGTCGTGCACGACGTCACGCTTCGTCACGCCGATCAGGTCCTTGTGGCACTCGGTGCACAGGTCCTTGCCCGTGTTCTTCAGCACGAGCTTGCCGATGACCCCGTGGCGCCGGTGGCAGCCCTCGCAGTCGCGGGCGGCAAAGGGCTGGTGGGCCGACTTCGCGGGGACCTTCTTCAGCGTCTCCTGGTGGCAATCGACGCATCCCTTCGTCTTGAAGCCGGCGGCCGCGGCCGGGGCGGCGCACAATCCGGAGACGAGGGCCAGCGCCAGGAGGGCCCCCAGGGCGTCCCGGCGACGGGCATGGGCAGCGGTGCTGTGATCCACGTTCGAGCCTCCTGCTGCGATCACTTCGAGGCCGCGTTGTTGATGGTGGCGGCATTGGCGGTCGCCGCCTTGGCGACCTCGGCGACGACGCGCGCCACTTCCTGCTCGGCACCGGGCAGGATGACGATCGGGGATTCCTTCTCCAGGCGCGCGATGATCATGGCCATGTGGTCGCGCATCGCGTCGCGCTTCATCATGCCCAGGATCTGCTCCCGGCACTGCTCCAGGGGCAGCGGCTGCCCGGGCTCCAGGGCGACGACCTGCGCGACCACCCAGCCGTCGGGCACCTGGTAGGGCTCGGGCACCATGTTCAGCTTCACGTCCTCGGGCTTCAGGCCCATTTCCTCCGGCCGCAGCCACATGTCGGGGAACGGCGCCGGCCCCTTGGCCACGCGCTTGTCGTTCTCGGCCAGCCAGCGCACCGTCGCGCCGCCGAGGATCTTCTCGCGCAACTGGTTGGCCACCTCGGGCGAGGCCGCCTTCAGGCTGGCCATCTTCAGGCGCGGCGGCGCGGTCACTTCAAGCGTGTGCGCGCGGTAGTAGTGCGAGATCTCCTGGCTCGTGGGCGCGAAGTCGAACTGCAGCAGGACGCGGAGCGCCTCCTCGAGGATCGTGCTGCGCTCGAAGCGCGCGCGCAGCATCACCATCTGCGGCTGCTGGTCCATCTTCTGCGCCTTCAGCTGGCGGTTCACGGCGACCTGGGCCAGGTGGTCGCGCAGGATGTCGTCGCGGCGCTGCGAGGCGTCCGGCTTGCCGACCAGGCCGTGGAACTCGGTGAAGCGCAGCTCGCGCGTGAAGTCGGCGACCGTCAGTGAGCGGCCGTTGCCCACGCGGGCCAGCACCTCGGTGCTGTTCTGCAGGCGCTTCTGCACCGCGGCCTCGGCCGAGCCGTAGTCCAGCGACCGGAGCACCGTCGAGTCGACCGAGACGCCATAGCGGCGGAACAGTCCGTCCAGGTAGGCGCCGACCGCGGCCTTGCGCTTGTCCTGCACGCCCGGCGTCTCCGCGGGGATGGCCAGGGCGACGGAGTCGAGCAGTGCCTTCATGCACTCGTGACGGACGACCTCGTCGCACTGGTTGCGGACGGTGAACTCCTGGTCCAGGCCCATGCGGAAGCCTTCCTGGATGATCAGGTGGTTCTGCGTGAGCCGCTTGAGGATGTCCTTCGGCTCGCCGAACGACAGCGCGACGTTGTTCTCGTTCCTGACCTGCATCAGGCCGAGCTCGATGTTCAGCTCCGTGGTGGTGACGGTGTCGGGCCCGACCAGCGCCAGGGGGATTTCCCGGGGTGTTTCCGCCATGGTGCGGACGGCCGAGGCCATCACGACGGCCGCGGTGGCCAGGGCCAGGCGCTTCGTTGTCGATTTCATGGGGTGGGCTCCTCCAGGAGGCGTTGCAGGTTGGGCCAGAGTTGATCGGCGCCCTTGCGCATCTGTTCCAGCAGCGTCGGCGTGTGC
This sequence comes from uncultured bacterium, assembly GCA_903847545.1. GTDB lineage: Bacteria > Krumholzibacteriota > Krumholzibacteriia > LZORAL124-64-63 > LZORAL124-64-63 > CAINDZ01. Next base: position 12,944 of record CAINDZ010000414.1, read on the forward strand.
GTCAGCCCGAACCACCCGGTGTGCGGGGCGCCCGGGGCCAACACGGAGTCGGCCGCGCGGACACGCCCGGTCCCGAGGTCGAGCACGCGCCAGGTCATCGTCAGGTCCCCGGCCTCGCTGGCGCCGGCGGCGGCGTCCTCGGGCTCGGGCGGCGCGGCCACCGCGACGGCGCTGCCGTCGCGGCCGAACGAGACCACCTCGGCCTCGACGGCCAGGGCGACGCCGAAGGCCTGCGCCAGCAGGTCGCGTCCGCCGCGGTCCAGGCGGGTCAGGTCGCGACCGTCGGCCAGCGCCACCCCCGTGGCCAGCGCGGGATCGAGCACGCGCCGCGAGGTGTCGCGCACCGCCTCGGCGAGCAGGCACGTCGTGGCCTGGCGCGCCGCCAGGGCGTCCAGGCCGATGCCCGTGCCCGGCAGCACGAGCAACGCGGCGCCCTTGCCGGTCAGGTTGCGCAGCGAAGGCATCGCGTCGCGAAGCACGTCGACCAGGGCGTGTTGCCAGCGGCCGGTGGGGACGGGCGCCTCGGCGATGCGGATGTCGGCCAGCCTGCCCGTGCCGGTCGCCACGGACCGCCCGGTCGCCGTGAAGCGACCGTCGCCGGAAAGCAGCGTGAAGGCGACCAGCGTCTCGGCGCCCACCTCGTCGCGCAGCCCCGACAGGAACGCCGGCGGCAACGACGCCGCCGAGCGAACCCGGAAGCGGTGGACGAGTTCCTCGGTGGCGGCGCGGTCGGCCAGCGGCTGGTCGGTGGCGCCGACCATCGCGGCGATCATGTCCAGCGCCGTGCGGCGCACGGTCGCGACATCGGCCTCCAGGCCGGCCACGGGATCGCCCTCGATGTGCAGCATGATGGCGATGGTCCCGGGTCGCGGCGCCTGCCCGGCGGCGACCAGCGTGTCGGGCGCGTCCCCGGCAGCGCCGGCGCCCGTCGCCAGGAGCAGCCCGGCGACGGCGCACAGCAGGCGGCTGCCGGGCACGATGCGCATCAGAACAGGGTCTCCAGCGCGGCGCGGACGTTGGCGCGGGCCACGTCGAAGATGCCGGCCGTGCCGCCGCCGAACAGCTTGCGCATGACCGAGGTGCCGTCGGTGCGGGTCTGCGAGGACCAGACCAGGCGCCCGGTCTGCGTCTCGTGCAGCTGGTAGACCGACGTAACGACCTGCGCGGGGTCATGCGCGGAGCGCTCGGTGCCGTATTCCTCGACGGTCCCGAAGAAGACGCCGTCGACCTGCAGTCGCTTGCCCAGTTCCATGACCTGTTCGGGGCTCATCACGCGGTCGGGGGCGATCTTCATCTCGGACACGATCGCGAGCGTCTCGCCGCGGTCGGCCACCTCGACCTGCCCGGTCTTGAGGACCTCGGTCACGAAGATCGACTGCACGCGCTGTGCCGCGAACGTGTCCTGCGTGAGGTTGTAGAAGGGGAAGATGGCGACCCGGCGAATGAAGCTGAAGTCGACGTCCTCGCGGATGTACTGGCTGGCGCGGGGGCCGCATCCGGCCGCCAGCGAGCACAGGACCACCAGCGCCGTGGCCAGGCCGAGGGCTGCGTTCCTCGTGTACTTCATCGTTCGTCCTTTCGCCGGTCGGCCCGCACCCGCAGGGCAGCCCGTCACACGAAAATCTGCGATACCGCAGTCAGAATGTCCAATATGCGCGCAACTGGAACCCGAACGGCCAGCTTTCGTGCCCTTCGAGCCGCTCGAAGTTCTTTTCGACGCTGCCGGCCAGGGACAGGCGCGTCCGCGCCTGCCAGTCGACGGTGACACTGCCGCCGCGGCGCAACTGGCCGGTGCGCGAGTCCTGGTAGTCGTTCGCCTGGAAGGACGTGAGCACGCTGCCGCCGCGGAGCGGGCTCCACGAGAGGGTGTTGCGGACGATCCAGTCAGTTTGCTCCCGGCGCTGGCTGGTGGCCTGGCACGACCACGAAAGCAGGGGCCTGATCTCCCAGGAAGCGTCCACTTCGGCCTCGCCGAACGACGTGAAACCCGAGCCGGCCTGCTGCCCCACCCAGCGCTCGGTCCGGCGCACGTCCAGGCGCACGCCGGGACGCGGCACGCTACGGATCTCCGAGGCCACCAGCCACGAATCCGAATCGGCCGTCCCGTATTCGCCGGTGCGCCAGCTGCGCGACACGCGCTGGACGAACGTCAGCTGGGGGGCCGCCTGCCAGGTGGCGTCCGTCATGACGGACTCGGTGACCTGCCGGACGCTGTAGGTGTTGTCGCGGGCCTGCATCCACGACAGCCTGGCCGACAGGGCTCCGGGGTCGCGCCGGGCCAGCGAAACCTGTCGCGTGTTGGACTCCGAACGCAATCGCGTCGGGCTCTCCTCGGTGTTCGTCTGGTACTGCCCGGAGAGCGACCAACCGGCCACGCGCCATGTCGCCAGCGCACCCTTGTTGACGCGCTCGAGACGGCCGATGCCCAACTGGTCGCGCCGATCGAGGTTGCCGTCGATCCTCACCTGCAGGCTCGGGGCGGGGCTGAATTCGAGGGCGCCGGCGAGCGTTGTCCGCTCCTGCCGCGACGAGCGGTTGGGCTGCCCGGTCTCCGTGGGCCCGTAGACCTCGAACTCGGTGACGAACAGGTCGCCGAGCGTCGGCCCCAGCTTCCGGTCCACCAGCTTCAGGCGGCGATGCGAGACCGACCCGGTGAAGGTGATCTCCCACCCCTGGCGCCCCGACTCCTGCTCGACGTAGCGGATGCTCCAGGCGCCCGGGGCCACGGCGCTGCCCCAGTCGCGGCCTTCCGCCTCGTCGCAGAAATAGAGGTCCCACTGGAACATCGCGGGGATGCTGCCGATCCGGCGGTCCACGTAGAGGAACGCCGACGTCATCGCCACGGGCTCGCCGAAATCGAGGGTGATGTTCCGGTAGTCGCCGCCGAAGTCGCGCCCGGCCGGCGCGTTGTCGCCGAGGTTGATGATCGTGGGGACCAGGCGGTCGTTGTCGAACAGGGCCGGCACCTGCTCCGGCTGCGTCTCGAGCGGATCGAGGAAGCTCGGCGTGTCGTCCACGCCGAAACCGCCGGTCACCGGCTGCCGGTATTGCGACACGATGTCGCCGGTGAATTCCTCGCGCTGGTCGAAGCGCCGGTGGCCCATCGTCCACGACACGCGCCCGCGCGGACCGGCAAAGGCGCGGTTGCCCTGGTATTCCACCTGCTGTGTCGTGTAGCGGGCCAGGCGGTTGTTCGTGACGGCGTCCTGCTCGACGAGCGTCGCGCGGTACTGGAGATTGTCCTGGCGGGAGAGGTCCAGGCGCAGCCTGCCGCTGCCGAGGCGGTCGCGGTTCTCGCGGTCCTCGCCCTCGGCGCGCCGCCACGACGCGTTGTCCTGGTAGTTCGCGTCGCCCGAAAGCCTGCCCAGGCGGGCGCTGGTCCACACGCCGAACTCGAGGCTGTCGTCCCGTTGAGCCGGGATGCCGACGAAGTCCTGGTCCGAGCGATTGCCCCGCGCGAACGCATTGAAGCGCCAGCTGCCGGCCTGCATCGCCAGGCTGCTCGAAGGCGAGAGCACGGTCATGTGGTTGTCGACCGTCGTGCCCGCCGCCGTGCCCCGCAGCAGCTCGCGCCGGGCCGTGTACTGGAACTGCAGGCTGGCCCGCTGCGAGAGGCGGATCGTCTGGTCCACGCCGAACAGGTGCCACTGGTTGTCGCTGCTGTACGCGGTGCCGCCGGAGTTGCCCTCCTGGTGCAGCGAGCGCACGTCGAACCTGCCGTCGAGCGCGAGTGCGGGACCGACCACGCCGGCCACGACCATGCCGGCCACCAACAGGCGACCGACACATGCCACGCAGTGGCGCTCGGGACGGGGCTTCGCGGCGAGCGGCGACATGGGTTCTGCGCAGCCTCGGCTGGAAGGGTGGACCGGCGGTGGGGGACGGCTTCCGGCGCGCCCGGGTCAGGGGGCGACTGCGGCGCGCGTAAGTCCTTGTCCGCCGTAGGATTCCTGTCGTTGCGAGTTAAAAAAATAACAAATAGGACGAAAATAAGCAATCATGAACTTGGGATATCACGGGGGGTTACGAAATACCCTCGGTCCTCAGGGGACTTCCGTCATGGACGCCATCAACCGGGTGTCGGCCGTCGGTCCCGAGTTCTTCAACTGGTGGCAGCCGAGGCAGAGTTCGGGCTGCGTCGGGAACGCCACCAGCAGGTCGCGCTGCCCGCCCGTCAGGGAGTGGCACGTCTGGCACTCGACCTTGCCGTCGAACAGGCGCAGGCGCGGGTCGATCGGCGAGCGCAGGCGACGCTCGTCGTGCCCTGAACCGGCCACGGCTTCGACACCCAGGGGGTGGGTGGCGTGCTGGTTGAAGGTCAGCGATTCGCCGCCGGCGTCACCCTGCCAGGTCGAGCCGCTGCCGCTGGCGTGGCAGTTGAGGCAGCCCTGGCTCGGTGACTGGCCTGCCAGCAGCGCCGCATCGCGATGATACAGGGCTGCGGCGGCCCGGTGCGCCGGCGAGAGTTTCGACAGGTCGGCGCCGGGCTCGTGGCAGCCGGCGCAGTGCGCCGGGACGCCGTCACCCAGGCCCTCGGCCGGCATGGTCAAGGTGCCGACCGATGTCTTGAGCCGGCCGAGGTCATGGAACGTGTGACATCCGGCGCAGTCGGCCTTGGGGTCGTCATGGAAGCCCAGCTGGCGCGACGCCGGCGATCCCTTGGCGGACACGTCGCGATGGCACGTGCGGCACGCCCGCGAGCGGGGGTCCGGGTCGTCGGGACCGGCGGTCGCGACCGCCCGCGCGGCGGCTCCCAGGTGGCAGCGCGCGCAGGCGATCCCCTCGTGCGGATCCGCAGCCGACGCCGAAAGCCCGTTCGCGGCCACGGAGGCTGCGGACAGGAGCAGGGCCGACAGGACGGCAAGGTGCGTGCGCAAGGTGTCATTCATGCCGCAAGGTTTCGGATGATTTCTTAAATGCTTTAGTATTTTGTTGTATTGTGCGAAACCATGGCCGTCGCTGCCGGGGGACGGCCTGTATTCTGCGGGATACGGTCGGGCCGCGTGCGTGTTAACATGAGTGACGTGAAACGGCGTGCGGACACGGGCTTGCCCGTCCATCGCGTCGGTCCACCGGCGTCACGGGCTGGCACGCGGATTGCCACATGGGTTTGCCATATGGATCTGCCCGCACCGGTCCACAGCTTCAGACAAGGGTTTCCGATGGACATGCGCCGACATCGCCAAGCGCCGGAACCCCGGTTCCGCCGGGCCGCCTGCCTGTCGGGCCTGTTCGTGCTGCTGGCCGTCCTGCCTCTCGCGGCAACGGCGGCGCCGCAGGCCCGCGGCGAGCATGCGCGACCGGCGGGGGATGCGCCGGGAGACGTGTTCTCGCGGCTGGCGTCGGCGTTCGAATCAGGCGATGCAGGCGGCCTGGCCGCGCTCGTGCATCGCGAGGGCCTGGCCGTCACGGACCGCGGCGAGCGATCCAGCGAGTACAGTCCCAGCCAGGCGCTCTATTTCTTCAAGAACCTCTTCCAGGGGCAGCGCACGCTGCTGTTCGCGTACCGCACGTCGCCCGACGATGGTGACGGAGGCCGGGCCCGGGCCATGGCGCAGTGGAAGCGTCGCCGGATCGACTCCGAAGTGGTCGTCGAGGTGCAGGTGGTCCTCGTGCTGGCGCTCGACGAAGGGCGCTGGCGTCTCGCCGAGATCAACATGGTTCGCTAGGAGGCGCGTTGGGCCGGTCCTGGCAGCGAGTGACAGTTGCCGTCGGCGCACTGTGCGTGGTGGCCCTCGGCGTGCTGCTGGCGCTGGCGGGTCGCCGTGCCGATGCCGCCGTGCTTCCCGGTCGCGTCGCGTTCGTCGGCCTGTCGATGCTGGCGTGCATCTCCGGTGGCCTGGCGTTGCGGCCGGGGCCGCGGCGCCAGGCCGCCGGCGCCGTGTTCCTGCTGGGCGCCGCGCTGGTCGCCGCGGCCATGTTGCTGCCGGGAGCGGGCGGGCGCAGCGCGACGGCGCCGGGCCTGTCGCGCGACGTGGATCTCGCGGCCGAGGCCCTCGAGCATGACGCGGCCGGCATCTGCGCGTTCGCCGAGCGGGGAGCCGCGCAGTTCGTGGCGCCGCCGGCCGGGCCCGGCGGTGCCGACTTCCGCCGGCTGGCCGGGCATGCCGCGACCTGGCGGCCGCGCGCGGCATGGAATCGCGAGGTTTCCCTCGGGCTGTGGCGCGACGGCCGGCTGGCTGCCTGGACCACCGGTGCCATTCCACTGGCGGCGCCTCGTCCCGGCCTGGCCGCTCCCGTCTCGAGGCTCGAGGCCTACCGCGATGCATGGGTGCTGAGGCGGCTGCAGCCGTGCCCGGGCGGCGCCGTCCTCGAGGTCCAGATGGCGCTTCCCGACCCGGGTGTCGCCGTCGCCGGCTGCGATTTCGAGGTGGTCCCGGGCGGCGCCCGCGCAGGCGCGACGCATCGCGATGTCGACCTCGACGGTGACGCGACCGCCATGGTCGTGCGCGTCCGTCCCACCCTGGGGGCCGCCGCGACCGCGGCCGCCTCGAACGGCGCGCGCCTGTTGGCGCTCATGCTCGTGGCCTGGGGCGCGCTGCTTGTCGCCGTCGCCGCGCTCACCGGCCGGGGCCTGGTCGTGCTGGCGGCGGCGGTGGCGGCGCGCGCATTCCTGGCGGCGGTCGACTTCCGGCAGTGGCTCGTCGCCTCGTTCCCGTCGGTGGAAATGCCGACTGCGCCCGGGTCGTGGTCCAGCCTGATCGATCCCTCGTACTTCGCGACGCCCTTGGCATGGGGCTGGTTCGCGACTACGGCCGACGCATTGCTGACGGCCGCCCTCGTGGCCTTCGCCGTGCGACTGGCCCACGTCGGCCTGGCGACGATGCCCGCCGCACGGCGCGACCAGCGGACGGGAGACCCGGGCCCCTGGTGGCCCGTCGTGGCGTTCGCGGGCGCGGGGGCGATCCTGTTGCCGGGGCTGCGCGAGCTGGTGATCCAGCTGGCCAACAGCGCCAACGCGCGACTGATCGGGCCGGGCGTGACGCTCTCCCTGTTGACGTTCTGGGCGCTGCACGTGGTGATCCTGCTGCTGGCCATGTCGGGACTGGCGCTGCTCGGGCTGCTGGCGGCCGCGACGCGCTCCGCAGCGCCGGGGCTTTCGCCGGCGCGGGTCGGCGGCGTCCCGGCCTTCGCCGGGGCGGCGGCCGGGGGGTGGATGGCCGGCGCCGCGCCGGCCACCGGCCTCCTGGCCGGCGCGCTGGCCGCGGCAGTGTGGTGGTTCGAGGCCTGGGTGCGGTCCGTGCCCGGGCGTGGCGGCCGGTTGGCGTGGCCCGCCCTCGTCCTTGTGGCCGCCCTGTGGAACTACGCGTCGCTGCGGCACGTGCACGACACGGCGGAGAAGGTGTGGCTCGAGCGGCGGGCCGTGGACATCACCGAGGACAAGTCCGCCTGGTCGCGCAGCCTCCTGCAGACGATGCTCGTCGACCTGCAGGCGATCGACGACACGGCGCCGGCCGAGGAACAGGACGAACCGTGGCGCGACGAGGCGGCATGGCGGTTGTTCCGCGCGTCGATGTTCCACGACCTGCACCTGCCGGGCCTCGTCGAGATCCTCGACCGTGACGAGCGCAGCGAGGGCCTGTTCGCGACCGGGTTCCTGCGCGACTACCACTACGAGACGATGGCGCGGTCGGGGTGGCAGACGGCCGGCGGCTCGCCGGCCGGCGCGGGCGACGACGTGGTGTTCCGCTCCGAGCGGCGGCTGTACAGCGGCGGGCAGGAGGACATCCTGGTGGCCGAGGCGCCGCGCCGCTCGGGCCGCGGCTGGCTTCGTGTCGAGCTGCCGCTGCGGTCCTGGCGCGTGTCCACGCTGAACGCGACGCCCGAACAGCCCGACACGGACGCGGCGCGGCGCTACCGGCCGCGGCAGGAGATGGACCGCCCGGTCCTGTTGCTTCTGGCCGATGATGCCGGCTGGCGTGGCTCGGGCGCCGAGGGATTCCCGGGGCCCGAGGGAGATGCGCCCGTGGCCCGCCTGCGCAGCGGACAACGCTCCTGGGCGCTCGTGCCGATCGGGGGGCGCGACTGGCTGTGCCGCTGGGCCGCCATCCCGCCTGCCGCAGCCCGCGCGCCGGGCGAGGGATTCCTCATCGGCGTCGAACGCCCGACGGTCGGGGACACGCTGCTGGACGCGTCGAGGCTGGTCCTGATCGACATCGTGGTCTTCGTCGCGCTGGCCGCGCTGGTCCGGTGCCGGCGGCTGTTCGGCCGGGGCGGCTGGCAACCCGGCATCCAGGAGAAGTTCCTCGCCGGCTACCTGCTGCTGGGCCTGGTGCTGCTGCTGATGGTGGGGTATTCGGTCGACCGCGTCGGCTACGAGCGCGTGCGGAGCGAGGCGCGGCAGCAGGCGCGCGACGGGCTGGCCATGGCGATGCAGCAGCTCGGGGGCCTGCTTTCGGACCAGGCGCGCGACCTGGCCGACAGCGGCAGCCTGGACGAGGCGATGGGCGCGGGGGCGACGGCCGGACTCGCGGACGGCGACCTGCGTCGCGCGGTACTCTTCGGCGGCGATGGCCGCCTGCTGTTCGACGGCGCGGACACGCCGCTGACGGCGGACGAGGCGGCGGCCCTGCTGGCGGCCGCGCGCCAGTCGCCGGTCGTCCTGGTGCGCGAGCAGGGCGAGGTGTTCGCCGGTGTCGCGGTGCCCGTGGCCCTCGGGCGCAGCCTGTCCGGGCCCGCAGCCTTCCCGGGCGGCGCCGCCCGGCATGGCGGCGTGGCGAACGACGGCCTGCTGATCTACCGGCAGCGCATCGACGGCGCCCTGATGGCCGGCCTCTCGGACCTGCTGAAGGGCGAGGTCACGCTCAGCATCGACGGCCATCCGCGCCTGACGAGCCATCCCGAGGGCCTGTTCGCGGGGACGCGACCGCCGCTGGTGGATCCCGGCCTGATGGCCACGCTCCACGACCATCCGCAGGGCCCCGGCCTGTCGTCGCCGGCCGGCCGGCCGTTCGCCTGCGACGCGGGCCAGCCCCTGCCCGCCTTCGAGCGCGACGGCTCCGGTCGCCTGGGCCGCAGACCGGCGCCTGCCGTGCTGGGCGTGTCGTTCCCCGGGCGCGAGCGCGAGTTCGCGGCCCAGCGGCGCGCCAACCTCCTGTTCCTGGCCGGCCTGGCCAACCTGATCCTGCTGACGGCGCTCCTGCTGGCCGCGCTGATGTCCTGGAGCCTGTCACGCCCGTTGCGCGTGCTGATGGGAGCGACGCGGTCGCTGGCCCGCGGCGACTACACCGCGCCGCTGCCGACCCCCGGGGGCGATGAGGTCGGCCGGCTCACGGAGGCGTTCGGGACGATGCGCGGACAGGTCCAGCGCGCGCGTGACGATCTTGCTGCGCGCGAGCGGTTCCTGGCGTCCGTGCTCGAGCGCGTTCCGGTCGGGGTGGCTGTCCTGTCCGGCGCCGGGGAACTGCTGGTGGTCAATCCCGCGGGCCGCGCGATCCTCGCGCACTCGTGGCCGGGCGAAGACGCGGCCACCGGGGTGCGGCGACTGTGCGACGGGTTCGGGCGGCGGGGCGCCGCCGGCGTCCCGGCGTCCGGCGAGCTGACCGTCGGCGACGGCCGTTCGACGCTTCGCGGCGCCGTGGCGCCGCTCGACGAGGATGATGTCGACGGCGACCTGATGATCGTCTTCGAGGACATCAGTGAGTTCCTGGCCACGAAGAAGCTGGCGCTCAACGCCGAGCTGGCGCGGCAGGTGGCGCATGAGATCAAGAACCCGCTGACACCGATCCAGCTCTCGGTCCAGCTGCTCGGGCAGGCCTGGCGCGACCGCCATCCCCAGCTCGAGCGGATCGTGCCGGACACCGTCGAGCGCGTCCTGGACCAGGTGGACCTGCTGCGGCGCATCGCCTCGGAATTCAGCCTGCTCGGACGCCCGGACCCGCTCGCCTGCGTTCCCGTCGCGCTGCCGGATCTCGTGGCGCGCATCGTGGGCGGCTACGCGGGCGCCGAGGTGACGGTGCGCGGCGAGGCGCCCGCGGGATTGCCGCGCGCACTGGCGCACGAGGAATCCCTGAAGAAGATCCTGGGCAACCTGATGCAGAACTCGCTGGACGCGGCGCGGCCGGGCGTGCCGGCCGAGATCGAGCTGGGCTGGGGCGCCGCCGATGGAAAGGTGCGGCTGACGTGGCGCGACAACGGCGTCGGCCTGGGGGCGGACGTGGCTGCGCGCCTGTTCGAGCCTTATTTTTCCACCAAGAGCAAGGGCACGGGCCTGGGGCTGGCGATCTGTCGCAGCCTGGCCGAGCGCATGGGCGGGACCATCAGCCTGGCCGGACGCCGGGACGGACCCGGGGCCGAGGCCGTGCTGGAACTGGCGACGGCCGCGGTGGACGGGGAGGAGGCATGACGACGATGACCTCACGACGCCCTCCTGCTCGCGTGGCGAGGTCGTTGCGCCTGCGGGCGCCTGCCATGGCCGCCGTGCTCGTCGTCGTCCTTGCCGCGAGCGCGCCGGCGGCCCCGGTCGGTGACACGGCCCTGGTCGGCGTCGCGCGCCTGCAGTACGGGGGCGGCGGCGACTGGTACTGCAACCCGACCAGCCTGCCGAACTGGCTGGCGCTGTTCAGCCAGCGCACGGGCATTCCCGTGGCTCCGCGCGAGTTCGTGGTGACGCTCGACAGCGAGGACCTCTTCCGCCACCCGCTGCTGTACATGTCGGGCCACGGTCGCATCGCGCTGACCGAGGGCGAGTTGCAGTCCCTGCGGCGCTACCTGGACGCGGGCGGGTTCCTGTGGGCGGACGACAACTACGGGCTCGACGCGTCGTTCCGCGCGATGGTGGCGCAGTTGTACCCCGGGCAGAAGTTGGAACCCCTGGGCGGGGACCACCCCATCTACCACGCCTACTACGACCTGCCCGGACTGCCGAAGATCCACGAACACGATGGCGACCCCGCGCAGGGCTTCGGCATCGAGCGCGCCGGGCGCCTGGTCATCTTCTATTCGTGGTCCGCGGATATCGGGGACGGACTCGAGGATCCTGATGTTCACGGCGATCCGCCCGCCGTCCGCGAGTCGGCGGCGAAGATGGCGGTCAATGTCCTGACCTACGCCCTGACCAGACCCTGAGGCGGCGCGACCATGGGGGCCCCTGCCGACATCGCGGTGCGCGAACTGGGACGCCTGCAGCGGCGCGTGCGCCGTCGTGCGCTCGCGTACGGCCTGTTCGGCTGGCTGGCGACGGCGGTGCCACTCGCCGCGTTCACGGTCTGGCTGGCCGGCGCCTGGGGCGCGCGGGCCGGCGGGCTCGCCGCGGGCCTGGGCGTGTCGTTGGCGACGGCGCTGCTGCTGGCGGCATTCATGCACATCTGGCGCCCCTGGCGTCGCTACGCCGGGCTCGCCCGTTTCGCCCGCTGTGTGGAGGCGCGCGGCGGCTTCGACAACCTCGTGGTCGCGGCAGAGGAGGCGGCGCGCGCGCCCGCGCGCTGGCCGGCCGACGATGTCGTCGCGCGGGAACTCGCCCGGCGCCTCGACGCCCGGGCCGCGCAGCTCATCGGCTCAGTCTCCCCGGCAACCGTCCATCCCCTGGTCGGCCTGCGCCTGCGCGCCGGGGCGCTTGCGGCCGGCGTGGCGGCCTGCATCGTCCTGGCCGCCGGGTGGCCGGCCCTGACCGTGCGCGGACTGACGGCGCTTGCCGACCCCCTGGGCGCCGGCAGGGCGAGGGCCGCGGCCGGCCTGCTGGCCGAGCCGGGACCGGACTGGGTGCTGTTCGGCGGGACCGTGGCGTTGTCGGCGCGCGATTTCGCCATGGAGCCGCAGGGCGTGCGCTGCGAGCTCCGGTTCGGGGAGGCCGCGTGGACGTCCGTCGACGCCAGGCCCGAGGCGAGGACGTCCGGCCTCGAGGCAGGCCAGGGACCCGGCGCCGGGCGTCGCTGGACGGCACAGGTCGGCGACATCCGCGAGGATTTCGCGTGGCGCTTCCGTCGCGGCGGCGTCGTCACCGCCGTCGGCAAGGTTGCGGTACGGCGGCCCCCGATCCTGGCGCAGGTTTCCGCCCGCATCGAGCCGCCGGCGTACACCGGGCTGCCGGCCTCCGACGTCGAGCGCCTGCCGGCCCTGAGCGAGGTGCCGACGGGCAGTCGCGTGACGATCAAGGCCCGCGCGGGCCATGACCTGGCCGCCGGCTGGCTGCGGCTGGCCGGCGGCGACAGCCTGCCGATGACGATCGACGGGAGCCGGGCCACGACTTCCCTCGTCGTTGATCACGACATCGTCTTCACGTTCGGCTTGAAGGACGGCTACGGGCTGTCGGCACGCGACCCGCTGGAATACCGGCTCGGTGCGCTGGCCGACCAGCCGCCCGGCGTGCTCCTGGCACGCCCCGGCGACGATGGGCGCCTGCCGCTGGACGGCAGGCTCGACCTGGTCGTGGAGGCCAGCGACGACTTCGGGCTCGCGAAGCTCGAGTTCCTCGCCGGTGGCGCCGATGCCGCTGGCGCCGGACGCGGCGCGTTCGGCCCGCGCCTGCCCGCGAACTGGTTGGAGGTGCGGACGGCGACCGGGACGCTGCGGCTGCGGGCCCGCGCGCTCGACGGTCCGCCGTCGCCGCTGCGCGCGGCGATCGCGCTCGAGGTCGATGCAGCCGCGCTGGACCTGGCCCCCGGCGACGTGTTGGACCTGTCCGTGGAGGCGACCGACAACCGCGCGCCGGGAAAGGGCCAGGTGGCGCGTTCGGCGACGTTGCGGCTCGTCTTGCCGTCGGCCGGCAGCGTGCTCGCGGCGCAGGCCGATTCCGCGCGCGCCAGCCGCGAACAGCTCGAGGATGCGCGCGGCCGCAGCTGCGACCTGGACGCGGACCTCGCCCGCCTGTCGCGCGAGCTGCTCAAGAACCCGGTCACCGACTGGGCCCGCCAGCAGGAGATCGAGGCGGCGCTGGCCCGGCAGCAGGCGATGCAGAAGGAGCTCGCCGCCGTCGCCGACGAGTTGCGGCGCCAGATGGATGAGCTGGCCCGCGGCGGCCTGACGTCGGAAGAGCAGGTGCGCAAGGCGGCGGAGCTGGCGGACCTGCTGTCGCCGCAATCGCCGACGGCGCTCGAGGACCTGCTCCGGCGCCTGGACGCCGCCGACGGCAAGCCCGCGGCCGAGGACCTGGCGCGGGCCATGGAAGAGGTGACCCGCGCGCAGAAGGACCTGGCCCGGCGCCTGGATGCCGCGCTGGAAGTGATGAAGCGCATGGCCGAGGAACAGCAACTCGAGGGCCTGACCGCGCTGCTCGAGGACCTGATGCGCCGGCAGCAGGAACTGGCGGACCTCAGTCGCAAGGCCGGCGAGGCCGATCCGGCCGGTCGGCAGGCGGCCAGCGAGGAGATCGCCCGCCGGCAGGAAGCGCTGGCCCGCGAACTGGACGCGTTGCGCGACAAGCTGGAGCAGGCGCTGGCCGCGCGAGGCGACCAGGAGGGCGGCCAGCAGCAGAGCAGTCCACAGGACGACGGCAACAAGGGAGAATCGGGTCAACAGGGCGAATCGTCATCGTCATCGTCGCAGAAGCAGGCGCTGCGCGAGGCGCTCGAGAAGTTGAGGAAGCAGCAGGCAGAGGGCGGCATGGACAAGGCCTCGCGCGCCCTGCAGCAGCTCGATCCGGACGAGGCGGCCAGGATGCAGCAGCAGGCGCTGCGCGACCTGGGCTCCCTGTACAGCGTGCTGGTGGCCTCTCAGAAGGCGATGCAGTCGGCCCTGAAGATGGAGCAGGTCGCGTCGTTGCGCGGCCTGGCTGCGGACCTGCTGGCGCTGTCGGAGCGGCAGGAGTCGCTCGGCGGCCGGATCCCTCCGCAGTTGCAGGATGTGCGCAACGTCGAGCTGACGCGGCAGCAGCATCGGTTGCAGAAGGCGGCCGTCGGCACGCGCGAGCGCCTGGCCGTCCTGGCGAAGGAAGCTCCCAATCGCGTGCTGAAGCTGCTCGAGAAACTCGACGGCCTCATCGAGGAGATGGGAAGCGGCGTCCGCGCGCTCGACGAGGGGCGCGCAGCGGAGGCGCGCGAGGCGTCGAGCCGCAGCCTGGCCGAGTGCAACCGCATCGTCATCGGTCTGCTGACCGAGGCGCAGATGTCGGGCTCGGCCAGCGGCGGCGGGGGTGGCCAGCAGTCGGCGAGCGAGCAACTGCAGGAACTGGCCCGGCAACAGGCGGCCCTCAATGGCGCCACCGACGAACTGCGCCAGATGCTGGCCGATCGCGGCATCAGCCAGGCTGCGCGGGCGCAGATGGAGCGACTCGGCCAGGAGCAGGCGAGGCTCGGCCAGGAGCTCGGGCGCATCGCGGAACAGGAACGGCAGCGACCGAAGGGCGACGGCGATCGGTTGCTGGGCGACCTGGGCGAGCTGGGGCGGCAGATGGAGCGCGTCGGCGGCGACCTCGGCGACGGCCAGGTCGACCGGGAGACCCTGCAGCGGCAGGATCGGATCCTCGGCCGGCTGCTGGACGCCCGCAATTCGGTGCGCGAGCGCGACTACAGCCCGCGACGGGAAAGCCGTACCGCCGCGCGCACCTTCACGCCGCAGGCCGGAAGCACGGGGCGTGGCGCCGACGGCGCGGGAGCCGGGACGCGCGAGCGCTTCCGGCGTCTCGAGGACGCGCCCCTGGAATATCGCGACCTCGTGCGCCGCTACTTCGCCGCGATCGACTCGCTGCGCCGCGGCGAGGGCTCCCGCTTCGCGCCGGCGCCGGAGCTGCCATGAGCCAGCGCCCGGTTACTCTCTCGCGCCTTTCGGGGCTGCTGCTTGTCCTGGCGGCGCTGGCGGCATCGTCACCGCCGGCAGCGGCGCAGCAGGATGGGAACCCGCCGGCGGCGCCCGGATTGCCGCCGTTGCCCGCGCGGCCGCCGTTGTCGGAACGGCTTCCGCACGGCGCCCGCCCGGGCGCGGTCGACATCATGGAGCTGCGGCGCAGGCTGGGCGAGCTGGACCGGCTGCTGCTCCTGGGCAGCGCCGCGCGGGCCGAGGCGCTGCTCGCCGACCTGGCGCAGCACTCGGCGCTCGAGCGCGAGCTCGTGCCGCGGCGGATCAAGCTCGCGCAGCTGAAGGGGGACCACGCGGAGGCGGTGCTGCTGTGCCGACGGGCGGTGGCGGACGAGCCGCGCAACGGGGGCCTCTGGCGTGAGCTGGCGAAGTCGCTCCTGGCCGTCGACCAGCCCGACTCGGCGCGCCTGGCGCTCGACAGGTTCCTCGTCTTCAGCCCGAACGCGCGCAGCGCGGGCATCGTCGCCGTCGACATGCTGCGGACCGCCACGCGACCGCGCGCGGCCCTGGCCGTGATCGACTCCTTGCGGGGCGTGCTGCGCGAGCCCCATTTCCTGGGCATCGAGAGGGCCGCCGTGCTGCTTGCCGTCGATCGGCAGGAAGACGCTGCCGACGAGGCGATGTTCGAGCTCGCGGCGGGGCCGTTCAACCTGGCGCTGCTGCGGACAAGCCTCCTGGACGGGCCGTACCAGCCCGGCAGGTCGGGGCGCTTCGTGTCACGTCTGGCGGCCAACGCCGCCCGCCCCGACGCGCCGCCGGCCGCGCTGCTCCTGGCCGCGGACCTCGAGCTGGTCGAGGGCCGTCCGGAGGCCGCGCTGGCGTTGTCGCTTCCGCTCGTGCCGCGGCCGGATGGCGCGCTGCAGTTGATGCAGAACGCCATGGTCCTGCTCAGGGAACGCAGCCAGGACGCGCCCGAGGCCCAGCAGTCGCCGCAGGCCCAGGCCACGATCGACTACCTGCTTCCGCTGCTGGACCGGCTGGTCGAGCAGGCCGCCGCGCCGAGCCTGCGCGTGCGCGCGGCCGATGCGCTGGCCGAGGCCTGTGAGCTGGCGCTCGGGCGCGGCCTGCTCGGCGCCGACCCGCGTGGCGCCGTCGCCCGGTTCGACGGCCTGCTGGCCCGCGTGCGGGCGGCGAACCCGGCCAGCGAGTTTCTCTATTCGTCGCGCATCCGGCTCGCGACCTACCGGCGCGACGTGCTGCACGAGCCCGCCGAGGCGGCGCGCGGCCTCGAGCGACTGGCGACCGACACGAACCTGCCGACCGAGGGCCTGGCGCTGGTCCGGCTGACGCTGGGCGAGTGCTACCTGGCCGCCGGCGACACGGCGCGAGGGCGGCAGGTGCTGACGGCCCTGGGTCGCGACCCGGAATTCCGCGAGGTGGGCGGCAACGCGCACTACCACCTGGCGCGCCTCGACCTGGCCGAAGGGCACTACGCGACGGCGCGCGACCGCTTCGCCGTCATCGCCATGGACAACCCGGCTGCCCCGTACGCGAATGACGCGCTCGACCTGGGCCTGGCCCTGGCCGAGGAACTGGAGAACCCGGGCGGCGGCCCCACCATCATGGGCGCGTACGCCGCCTCGGTGTACGCGGACCTGACCGCGCGGCCGGCCGAGCGCCTGGCGGCGCTCGAACGCTTCGTGCAGGAAGCCTCGATGCGCCTGGACCCCGCCGAGCCCCAGCACCTGCTGGAGCGCGGGCGCTGGGAACTGGCGCAGGCGCTGGTCGCGGCGGGCCGCAGGGCCGACGGCCTGGCCCAGCTGGATGCGATCGTGGCGGGCCACCCGGACGGTCGTTACCCGGCGGCGGCCCTGCAGTTGAAGGGGCGGCTACTGGCGGAGGACGGCCGTCCGGAGGCGGCGCGCGAGGCCTGGCAGCGGCTGTTGTCCCAGTATCCCGGCTTCCTGTTCAGTGACGACGTGCGCGATGACCTGCGGAGGCTGCCCCATTGATCCGCCTGACTGCCCGCGTTCTGCGCCGCCGTGGCGGCGTGACTGGTTCCTGTCGCGCCGCGTTCCTGGCGTTGGCGCTGCTGTGCGGGGCGGCCGCCACGCCCGCCCGTGCCGAGCGCTGGCTGCTGCTGCCGATGGACCTGGCCCAGCACGATCACCTGCGCGCCTACGGCGTCGCCTTCCACACGCTGCAGGCGGGCGACAAGGTGAACTGGCTGCTGAACTACCGGGGAGGCAGCTTCCTTCTCAAGGACACCGAGAGGGCGCGCCTCGACGCGCGGGTGCTCGGCGTCGACTTCGAGCAACTGGGCGACGCGGAGGTGGCGGCGATCCGCGCGGTGGTCGCGCAGGAGAACATGGACGACGTGCTCCTGGAGACCCCGCCGCGCATCGCCGTCTACAGCCCTCCCTACATGCAGCCGTGGGACGATGCCGTCACGATGGCGCTGACCTACGCCGACGTGCCGTTCGACGTCGTGTACGACCAGGATGTGCTCGGCGGCCGCCTGGCCGACTACGACTGGCTGCACCTGCACCATGAGGACTTCACCGGGCAGTACGGCAAGTTCTACGCGAGCTTCGGGCTCGAACCGTGGTACCTGGAGCAGCAGCACTTCCAGGAGGACCTGGCCGCGAAGCTCGGCTACGGCACGGTGTGGCAGGAGAAGCATGCCGTCGCCCTGGCCATCCACCAGTACGTCGAGGGAGGCGGCTTCCTGTTCGCCATGTGCTCGGCCACCGACTCGATCGACATCGCGCTGGCGTGGCTGGGCACCGACATCGTCGGCGAGCCCTACGACGGCACCCCCGTCGACCCGGCATACAGGCAGAAGGCGGATTTTTCGCGCACCTTCGCCTTCGAGAACCTCAAGCTCACGACCAACCCGATGGTCTACGAGTACTCGGACCTCGACACGAGCAACTACTCGCAGATGCGCGGTGCCGAGGCCGACTACTTCACGCTCTTCGCGTTCGCCGCCAAGTACGACCCGGTGCCGGCGATGCTGACGCAGGACCATGTGAGCGTCATCAACGGCTTCCTGGGCCAGACCACGGGCTACCACGCGGGGCTCATCAAGCGCTCGGTGATCCCGCTGGCGCAGGTCGAGGGGACGGACGAGGTGAAGTACCTGCACGGCAAGTGCGGGCAGGGGACGTTCACC
>CAINDZ010000415.1 GCA_903847545.1 uncultured bacterium
AACGGGCCGAAACCGTCGCGGTACTGCTCGTCGGTCGAGAACGAGACGATGGTCGTCGTGCGCCCGTGGAAGTTGTCGGCGCAGACGATGATCTCGCACTTGTCCTTCGCGATGCCCTTGACCTTCTCGCCCCACTTGCGCGCGGCCTTCAGCGCCGTCTCGACGGCCTCGGCGCCCGAGTTCATCGGCAGCACCTTGGCGAAGCCGGTCAGCGCGCACACTTCCTCGCAGAAGAACGGCAGCTGGTCGTTGCGGAACGCGCGGCTGGTCAGCGTCACGCGCGCGGCCTGCTTCTTCATCACCTTCACCAGGCGCGGGTGGCAGTGCCCCTGGTTGACGGCGCTGTAGGCGGCCAGAAAGTCCATGTAGCGGTTGCCTTCGACGTCCTCGACCCAGACGCCCTCGGCCTTGCGGATGACGATGTCGAGCGGGTGGTAGTTGTGGGCGCCGAACTTGTCCTCGATGGCGATGAGCTTGTCGGTCTTCAAGGCGTTTCCTTCCGGCAGGATCCCCCGGGCGCAGCGCGCGCCCGCCTTCATGAAACCGCAGCGGCAAAATAGCCTCCGGCGCGTTGCAATTCCAATGCGCGGACCGCCTTGAAGGCCCCGGAAAAAAGATGCCGACCCTGGGCATTTTCTGCTTTACAAAGAAAAGTACTTCAATTATTAAAGCAGTGGCGCCGCACCGCGCACACCTGCTCCGGGAAGGATCCCGGGCGGGGCGGCAGGGGCGCCACGGATCGGCAGGGCGCGCGGACGGAGCTCGCAGCGACCTGTTGATCAGGTCCAACGGTTCGGCCAGCCGGGCCACGAAGGAGCGATGGACCCCCGCAAGGGGGTGGAGACGGATCTCCGACGGCGTGAGGGGCGGGTTCACTGGTCCTGGGTGCCCAGCCGCCCCTCGCCGGCCGACCGTGGCGCACGGACGCGCCGCGGCAGGCCACGACGGCCGAACGATCGAAGGACCCGCGACAGGAACTGGCAGGGCGGCCAATCCTGGAATTCAGGGACCGGCCCGGACCGACAACCGGATAAACACCGGCCGGTCCCTGGACAGCGCCCGCGCGAAGGGCAGCGACGCCGCACGGATGCGGCGAGCCCCAAGCAGCGGTGATATCAGGGCGATGACACCCCGGCAAGGAGGCCGGACGTCATGGCGCGCAGCAAAGCACCTCGTCCGGCCCCGCCGGTCGGGGAGCCTTTGTCGCCACTCATCCACGGCCGGGTCAGGCTCATGCTGCTGTCCCGGCTCGTCGCCGTGCCCGCCGCCCACGCCTTCACCGACCTGCGCGCCGCGTTGCGCGTGACCGACGGCGTCCTGTCGGTCAACCTCACCAAGCTCGAGCAGGCCGGACTGGTGCGCGTCGAGAAGACGTTCGAGGGCCGCCGGCCGCGCACGCTGGTGCGCATCACCGAGGCGGGCGTCGCGCAATACCGCCAATATGTCGAGGACTTGCGGAAGATCGTGGCGGGCCTGACGTAGGCGCCCGCCCTGCCGGGCCGGACGGGCATCGCCGTCCGGGGAAGGGGAACGTGGACATGCAGCCATCGTCGGCCACCCGCCTGTCGGGAGCGCTGCGCCATCCGCTCGTGCTGGTCCTGCTGGCGGCCGCCCTGCTGCGCGCGGCCTTCTGGCTCGAGGTGCGGCACGAGCCCACCTTCCAGGTGCCCCTGTGGGACGAGGCCGTCTACGACGGCATGGCCCGCAGCGTCGCCCACGGCCACGGCATCGGCAGCGACAAGGCCTACTTCTTCGGGCCGCTGTACGCCTACGTGCTGGGCGTGGTCTATGCCGCCAGCGGCAGCAGCCCCGCGGCCGCGATCCTGCTGCAGCACGCCCTGGGCCTGGCGCTGGCCGCGATGACGTACGCCCTGGCCCGGCGCTGGTTCGACCGCCCGACGGCGCTCCTGGCCGCGGGCATCACGGCGTTCTCCGGCCTGCAGGTCTTCTTCGAGGGCAAGCTGTTGATGGAGGTCGTCGTCTCGACCCTCGTCGCCGGCTTCGTGCTGCTGGTGACGGGAAGGGCGGCAGGTGCCGCGGCCGCCGACGCGGCGGGCCGGACGCCCGGCCAGGCGCGCCTCGCGGTGGCGGGCCTGCTGCTGGGGCTGGCGGCGACCGGGCGACCGACGCTGCTCGTGCTGGCGCCGCTCGCGCTCGTCGCGCCCTGGCGCAGGCCGGGAGCGACGCGGCGCGGCCTCGCCCTCGCCGCCGTGTGCCTGGCGGCCGGGCTGTGCGTGGCGCCGACGGCCACCTTCGTGCGCAACCTCGTCGTCGAGGGCGCCCCCGTGCCCATCACGTCGAGCGGCGGCTACAACCTCTACATCGGCAACGCGCACGATGACGCCGAACGCGGGCAGCTCGAAGCCGACAGCAGCTGGAACGCCGAGGAGACGGCCGAGGCCGCCGTCGGCCGCGACCTCGACTCGGCAGGCGTGTCGCGCTACTGGTCCGGGCGCGCCGCCGAGGCGTTCCGCCGCGACCCCGCCGGCTGGGTGGGGCGCTACCTGGCGAAGGTGGACCACTTCCTGGGCGGCCAGGACAAGCCGCAGATCGAGTGGCTGGACT